>NZ_DFTU01000079.1:6698-16936 GCF_002379485.1 Methylophaga sp. UBA4204
AACTCTTTAACTTCACGTCCCCGTTCACCTATCAGGCCCACCACGATCACATCGGCTTCAGTAAAACGCGTCATCATACCCAGCAATACACTTTTGCCGACGCCGCTCCCGGCAAACAGCCCCATCCTCTGACCACGTCCAACCGTCATTAATGTATTTATTGCTCTGACGCCTACATCCAGATGTTGTCTGACCGGTGCACGGGATAGTGGATTAACTGTTTTGCCATGTAGAGGGACTTTATCTTTTACGTTAAGCGGCCCACGTCCATCAAGCGGTTTACCGGCACCGTCGACAATTCTACCCAGTAAAGCGTTACCAACGGGTACCTGAGAATCACTACGGATCGGCCTGACCCGGGCATTAGGGACTAAACCACGAATGTTGCCGGTAGGCATTAAATACAGTGTTTCATCATGAAACCCTACCACTTCCGCTTCGACAGGCTCTCTGCCAGGAGCATGAATTTCACAACGACTGCCAATTGAGGCTTGAAATCCAACGGCCTCAAGCGTCAAACCGACCATTCGGGTCAATCGTCCTTCCACGGTAATAGGTGTTTCATGATCGGCTGTGAGTCGCTCCAGCTGATGTTGCAACCTGTCATGCAAAGGTGTTGATTGGTTTGGCGATTCAGCTGGGTTCATGATGGTTGTCTTGACTTAATAACCGTGAAATTAAATTATTGAGTCGGGTTTCAACGGTGGCATCAATGGTGGTATCTGCCGTCACCAACTTGGCTCCCCCACGGCTTACTAGCGGATCCTCGTACCATTGCCAGCCGGTATCTTCATCCAGTTTCAAGCCGTTTTTTACCAGCTCCATATCTTCAGGGTTCAGATAAACTTTTAGCTGGCGATCACTGACGGGTAATACTGCAAGCGCTTCGCGCACAGCAGTCAAAACCAGTTCAGGGTTTTGCTGGAGTTCGTGATAAACCATTTGCCGCACCAGCAGACTGATCATCGACAGCAAATCTTGTTCAACAATTGAATCAACGCTCTTAAGCGGATTATTCAGAGTGTCAATCAAGGCTTTCCATTGTTGAGCCTGTTGCAGAATATCGGCTTCCCCGGCTTTCAATCCTGCTTCATGACCTTGCTGGTAACCTTCATCATAGCCCAGCTTAAAACCTTCTTCCTGTGCGGCCTGCTGAACAGCTTCCAATGCTTCAACAGTTAAAGGGTTGGTATTTTCAGCTTCAACATCCGACACCGATACCACGCGAGGAACTTCCCATCGCTCATAGGCATTGGCGAGTTCTTCGGCGGATAAAACGTTGGCATGTTGGGTGGTATAAAGATCATCAGATGAAGTCATCACCACCACCGCTACCTAATGCAATATCACCTTTATCGGATAACATCCGTGCGGTAGACAAAATGGATTTTTGCGCGGCCTCAACATCACTGATACGCACGGGTCCCATCGCTTCAAGATCATCACGTAGCATTTCTGCTGCACGCTGGGACATATTTTTAAGAAACTTCTCTTTGAGATTATCATCAGCGCCTTTAAGGGCAAGCTGAAGCTGATCGGTTTGAATTTCACGCATTAATGTTTGCATGCCACGATCATCCACATCAATCAGATTATCAAAGACAAACATCAAATCCTCGATATTCTGACCGAGATCCGGTTCGGATTCTTTGATTTTTTCCATAATGGCTGCTTCACGACTACCCTCAACAAAGTTAAGAATATCGGCAGCTGTTTTAGGCCCGCCAACGGTGGCAGTTTGTCCGCCAGCGTTACCGCTGAATTGTTTTTCCAGGATTTCATTCAGTTCATTCAGCGCTGCTGGCTGCACACCATCCAGTGTTGCCACCCGCAGTAAAATCGAGGCCTGATCACGTTCCGGAAACATACCAAGTACCTGAGCAGCCTGATCGGGATCCAGAAACGAACAGACTATCGCGACTATTTGGGGATGTTCCAGTCGTATTACTTCATAGATAGCACGAGCATCCATCCATTTTAACTGTTCCAGACCATTGGTATTACCACCGGAAAGAATCCGGTCAAGCAAACCTCCGGCACGTTCTTCACCCAGGGCTCCAACCAGCATTTTCCGCACATAGTCATGAGAACCAATGCCCAGACCGGTTTCTTGTTCTACCGTGGTGACAAAACTGCCTAAAACAGTCTCCACCTCACTACGCGTTACATTGTTCAAAGTCGCCATGACCTGACCGATTTTCTGAACTTCTTTCGGCCCCATATGCTTAAGCACCTGCGCAGCATCTTCCTCACCTATTGAGCGAAGAAATACTGCGGCTTTTTCAGTACCGGTTAATTTACGGGGTTGTTCGGCCATTATGCATCACTCGCTGCCCAGTTTTTTACGACCTGCGCTACCAGCGCAGGATCCTGCTGTACTAAACTGCGAATATTAGTCAAATGCTGTTCAACACGCTCAGAACCAGTCGTCAGTTTAGCAATATCCTCACCGTTTTTACTACTTGCTGCCAATACTTGCTCTGCTGACATTTCATCAGTATTTTCACCGCTCTGGTTGGCTAACTGTTTACTAGGAGATTTATTCAAATCTCTGAAAGCTGGACGTATCAGACCAAATATCAGGAATAACACGACCAATGCACCCAAGACTTGTTTACCCACGTCCCATACCCATGGTTGCTCCCACAGAGGGATACCTGGAAGCGGCTCGGCCTCAATCGGAGTAACAAATGGTGCGCTGACAACATTTAAACTGTCGCCTCGGGCCATATTGAAACCAATTGCGTCCATGACCAGCGTATTAATACGTGCCATTTGTGCATCGCTCATAGGTGTGGCGACAACATTACCCTCAGCGTCGGTAGTGGTCGGTTCGTCGACCAGTACAGCAACGCTCAGCTTGCGAATGTCGCCAGGTGCCAGACGGCTATGACTGATGGTGCGATCAAGTTCGAAATTACGTGTACTGCGACGAGTACTTGAGCCGGGTGTGACCGTTTCAGCTACCACTTCTCCATCTTCACCAACATTTTCCTGTGCTGCTTGTTCCGGTGCGACCCCACCACCAGGAGGTTGATTGGCCAGTGCTCCCGGCACACCCATAGGACCAAGTCCGCCAACGCGCTCTTCTTCAGCAAGTTGTTCGCTGCGTAATGCCGCCAGATCCGGGTTATAACTTTCCTGTGTTTGCTCTGTGACTGTAAAGTCAACATCTGCAACTACCTGCGCACGCACACCGTTCATCCCCACAATAGGCGTTAGGATATCTTCGATACGGCTGATATATAACTGTTCAAGTTTTTGCGTAAATTCCAGCTGCGTATCACTCAACGCCATACTGCTATCACGCTCTGGCTGACTCAATAAATTACCACGCTGATCAACAACGGTGACATCTGAGCTTTTCATATTGGGTATGCTGGCCGCCACCATATGAGTAACAGCGGCAATATGGCCACGCTCCAATGTTCTGCCTGCATAAAGATTGACCACAACCGAAGCAGTAGGTGGCTTACGTTCACGTACAAATACCGATTGCTTGGGGATCGCCAAATGCACACGGGCGCTGCGGACATTCTGCAACTCGCTCACTGAACGGGCAAGCTCCTGCTCCATTGCACGCTGATAGCGAGCCTGCTCAATAAACTGACTGGTGCCAAATCCCTGTTCCTGACTGAGGATTTCCATGCCTTGTGCGCTACTGCGCGGTAAACCTTCAGCCGCCAACCGTAAGCGTAATCCCTGAACTTCTGAAGCCGGAACCAGCAATGCCCCCGTAGTAGGGTCTAACTTATAATCAATTTGCATCTGTTGCAGCACATTGGCTACTTCAGAGGGTTCTTGAGCTTCCATTCCGGAAAACAACACCTGATAAGAAGGTGTTTGCGACCACATAAACACGTAACCGCCAACAGCAATACTGGCCGCGATCGCCAATAAAAACATGATCTGCTTGGTTATGGGTTGGCGGGAAATATTATTTTGCATAACTGCCAACGGGGTGTTTGCAGCAAATGTGTTCGTTTTTGTAGCAGGTGCATTTTCCATATTCAGGCTCTTCAATTAAACCAACGCCATTAAATCGACATTCTCATGACTTCCTGATAAGCCTCAATCAGCTTATTGCGGACCTGGACCGTGGCATCAAACGCCACACTTGATTTTTGGGAGGCAATCATGACATCGGTTAAATTGACTTTGGGATCACCCAATTCAAAAGCCGTTCGTAACTGACCTGCTGTTTGTTGTGTTTCATTTACTTTATCCACAGCATTTTTCATCAGATCACCAAAATCCACCCTGCCACTAGATAAATTCTGCTCAGCTGGCATTGGCATGGCCTGATTAGCCTGAGTTTGCATGGCCCGCATCTGCGTCAGTAACTGGTTAGGATCAATTGCTTTTATCATAATTATCTTCTCGCTTTGTATTGCTTGGTGGGCTGATTTGTTTATGCAGACTTCTTGCCAAATTTTCCGGGAATGGCAATGCCCTGTTCACGAAAACGTGAGATTTTGTAGCGTAAGGTGCGTTCACTTATACCTAATTCTTTTGCAGTCTCCCGGCGGCTGCCACGATGCTTTGCCAGGATGTCGAGAATATGACGCTGTTCGTGGCTGCGTAAATCATCTGCATTATCGAGGGGGCTAACAATCTCGCTATGCTCTGTAATTGGTGCCGGGGTTACCTCGTTAGTGGTTTGCTGAGTTCCTGACATGGCTTCATATGCCAAATCATCGGCGTTAATTACTGAACCGGTTTGTAAAATTAACGCCCGCTGCAGAACATTATCGAGTTCCCGAACATTTCCCGGCCAGCTGTGTTGCGACAGTTTTCTTTGTGCTTCACTGTCGAAATGCGGTGCGACCCGTCCACCATGCTGACAGTGACGTTCAAGTAACTGTTCGGCAAGTGGCACGATATCCTGAGGTCTTTCTCTCAAAGGCAATAACTGCAACGGAAAAACATTCAATCGGTAAAATAGATCCTCGCGGAAACGGCCGGCTTTGACTTCATCACGTAAAGTGCGGTTGGTAGTCGCCAGCACACGAACATCAAGAGAGAGGGTTTTTCTGCCCCCCAGACGCTCCACTTCGCGCTCTTGCAATACGCGCAGTAATTTGGCCTGCAATGAAATATCCATCTCGGTAATTTCATCCAGCAAAATCGTGCCTTGATTAGCCTGCTCAAACTTACCAGCATAGGCTTGAGCTGCCCCAGTAAACGCGCCTTTTTCGTAACCAAACAGAGTGGCTTCAAGCATGGACTCCGGAATAGCTGCACAGTTAATGGCAATGAAAGGGCCGTCCTGACGTGGTGAATGCCGGTGAATAAAGCGTGCTAACACTTCTTTACCCGTACCACTTTCACCATTTATCAGAACGGTTGCGTCAGTCTCAGCAACACGTCTGGCCAATGCCTGTAAATCCACTGATGATTTGGCTGCTGCGACCATGTCATCACTGGCTGGCAGTATTCGCACGTAGCGTTGTACCCGCTGCAATAAATCATCAGCTTCAAACGGTTTCATTAAATAGTCGCAAGCCCCTTCGTGCATGGCTTCTACCGCACTTTGTACAGAACCATAAGCCGTCATCAGAACAACAGGTAATGAAGGCAACATCGCCCGGGCTTTTTTCAATAATGTATGACCATCCATCGGTTGCATCTGCAAGTCGCTGAGCAATAAGCCGATCGGTTCATTAGCCAGTTTATCCAAGGCCTTTTGCCCGTGATCGGTCGACGTAACTTTATAGCCCGCAAGTTCCAGCGTGTCACATAAAGCGGTACGTAAATTGGCATCATCTTCCACTACCATAATCATCGACTGATTCATGATTTCACTCCTGCTTGCATTTGTTCCTGAGAGGTATTAGATGGACGGTAAACAGGCAATCGCAGACAGAATGTGCTGCCTACACCCTGCTCGCTATCGAGCCAGAGCATACCTTTGTGAGCTCTGGCAACAGACTGCACCACAGCGAGTCCTAACCCGGTTCCTGAAGAACGCGTGGTATAGAAAGGCTGCAGTATCTTGTCGTAATCAGCTTCGGCGATGCCCGCACCATTATCTTCAATACTGATTTCAATAAACTGTTGTTGACCTTCTTCAGCATAATCAGCATGAATGGTTATTTTTCCTGTTTCCCCACAGGCCTGCCGGGCATTGTTGAGTAAATTATTCAGTGCACTGACCAAGGCTGGCTGACAGCCATAAATATAACCATCGTTCACCAGATTAATGACATGAACATTGAGCGATTCACTTTCCGGTTGTGCCACAAATTGCTGTACCAGTTCATCAATTAATGCATTCACACTTACCGGCGCAGTGCTATTCATATCACCCCGTGAAAATGCCAGCATATTGCGAACCAGCTGTTCCATATGGCTCAGGCTGTCATGTAAACGACGGGCAAATTTTAATTGTGTAGTTTGTTCAGTCTCAGGTTTGAGAAGAGGCGCCAGATATAAAGTGGCAGACGATAAAGGCGTACGAATTTGATGCGCCAGACGTGCCGCCATTTCCCCCATAGCTGATAATCGTTGCAGATGCGCAACCTTACGTTGTAATTGACGAGTCTCAGTAACCTCCTGCAGCAGGATAATCTGTCCAGGCTCTTTATCCAGCGGGCTGGTTGAAATATGTACCAGTCGACCATCTGCCAGTGAAACATCATGCCCATCATCTTCTCTGGGCTTGAACGCACGTTTGATAACATCAATCCAGCGTTGACCTGTCAACGGTTCGCCTAATAAATTAATCGCTACCTGGTTACAATCCTGAACCACACCCATTCCATCAATGACCACGACACCGCCAGGAATGACGGCAAGCAAACTGCTGAGACGATCTGCAATGCGGCTCTCTGAAGCGGATGTTTTTTGGGAATTTACCGGTGGTGTCCACAAAGGCTTATGTTCAGCGATATCAACCACATTACGTTTTGTTGGTTGTATTGCCTTTAACGCAACTTTATTTTCACTGTAAGGTGAGGATTCAGGCCATTTGAGGTTCATCTAATTTTGCTCCACTAAAGGGTTTCCAATAGTGAGCTAGCAAAATATATGCCCTATTTTTTATTCTTTATTTTTCAATATGTTATATTAAATAACTTTATTTCAGAGTCAAATTTCAGGCGCTATTTCAGCTGATTTCAATATCCCGTTGAATACCGTATTTTCGCATCTTTTCAACTAACGTCGTTCGGCGCATTTTTAATCTACTGGCTGCATGAGCTACAACCCCAGCCGCTTCATCCAGGGCCTGTTTGATCAGCAGATATTCCAGATTGGCCAGATGTTCCCTTAAATCCAAGCCATCTTCAGGTATGGTATCCATACTTAACAGCGCATCATCAGATTGCTGAAAACCATTCGCTGAAGCTGAAGCATCACTACCATTCGCTTACGAGGATACTTTAAGCGCAGTGGGTGAGTGTGGCTGGGAATCAATTGCCGATGTAATAACTTCCGGGAGTGGTTCACCCTCAATCTGGTATTTCTCTGGCAGGTCATCAAAGTCTACCGTGCCGTAGGGATATAAAATGACGAGTCTTTCAACCACATTTGCCAGTTCCCGAACATTGCCGGGCCAGGTATAGCGGCATAATGATGCGATGGCCGTCGGAGTAAAGCGTACAGCTCCCCGGTTCTCATGTTCTATTCGCTGTATAAGCTCATGAATCAATAATGGAATGTCTTCAGGCCGCTCGCGTAAGGCAGGCATCTCAATAGGAAAAACGTTTAAGCGGTAAAACAGGTCTTCTCTAAAGCGGCCATCACCTATATGAGTTTCGAGATTACGATGGGTCGCGGCAATCACTCTGACATTGGCTTTTTGGGTTTTATTACTGCCTACGCGTTCAAAGGTTCTTTCCTGTAAAACTCTTAATAACTTAACTTGCATAGGCAGGGGCATATCACCAATTTCATCAAGAAACAGTGTTCCGCCTTCGGCCATTTCAAAACGACCTTTACGAGCAGTTATCGCACCAGTAAACGCACCCTTTTCATGGCCAAATAATTCGCTTTCCAGAAGTTCGCCGGGAATAGCACCGCAGTTTACCGGTACAAAAGGTTTATCGCGACGTGAGGAAAAATAATGCAGGTTGCGGGCAACCA
Source organism: Methylophaga sp. UBA4204 (assembly GCF_002379485.1). Lineage (NCBI taxonomy): Bacteria > Pseudomonadati > Pseudomonadota > Gammaproteobacteria > Thiotrichales > Piscirickettsiaceae > Methylophaga > Methylophaga sp. UBA4204. The sequence continues at coordinate 14,784 of NZ_DFTU01000079.1, forward strand.
CCTCTTTACCCGTTCCAGATTCTCCTAAAATCAATACATTGGCTTCTGAATCAGAAACCTGATGTATCATTTTCTGAACCCGTTTCATCTTTGTACTGTTGCCCACCAGCGAACGAAATAACGGTTCTGTCTCAGCTTGATTATCAGCCTGGTTCCTGTAAACCGAAGCTTGTTGGATTGCATTGTTTAGCTGAAGGTATTTGATGGGATAATTTAAGCTGCCGATGGAGCCGGGAAATTCTCTGATTAAAGCTTCTGGATAATCGAGTGTAAACACCGGGATCCTTGCTTCATGATTAATAAGCTCACGTAATAACTGTTTTGTCGGGCTAACACCACCACAATCACCAACCAGCGCTAAAGCAATATCATTCAAATCATTAACGCTATCAAACCAGTTTTCCATATCATTCACCACGACAGCGTGGCAATTTACGAACGCAATAAGCGTGGAAAGTGTTTCTCGGCGTTGTGGGTCAATATCTATCACCAAGATATTACACGCATTCATAACTGCTCCTGAAGGCAAGCTCTTTCTGAACCTGCTGGTATTACGTTAGGGATTTAGTTAATTCAAGTTAAGCACTTTGCAGTTAGTTGTCAAAAAAATGACACTGTAAATGGGAACTTTTTCAGAAACAAGCGCGCTAACTAATTGGATTGATAAGCCGTTACGGCTTTATGGGTGAATTTTGCATTACGCATTTGAAGTTGTAGAGACTGTTTTCCTTCCTGGCAATGCGCAATCAGTTCATTGTTGGTGTCGATAAGTGTTTGCAGCAATGTTGCCTGGCCTTCAATTTCTGGAGAATCGTCATCTAATGGAAATATCGACTGCAACAGTATTTGCCTTTTTTTATCAATTTCTGGCAATTCATTCCATTGTTTCTGCTTAGCCATAGCCAGCATATTTTGAGTAAGTTGCACCGCTTGGTGCAGGGAGTTAAGTTTATCGCTGAAATGTGTCATAAATGATTAGTGATAATCAGCCGGAATATTATCCCAACCAGCTTTCACTTCCATTAAAAGGCTGCTGACTTCATCCAGAATTGCAACATCATTACTAACATTTGCTTCAAGCAAACGTCGCCCCATATATTCGTACAAGGCATCCAGGTTAGCAGCAACTTCACCACCTTTTTGAGCATCAAGGCTGGTTCGTAAGCCTTGGATAATATTCATGCCCCAAGTAATCTGCCGACTTTTTTCAGCAATATCATTTCGGTCGATACATCCCTTGGCGGTAGCAATTTTAGATAGCGCCCCCTCCATTAACATCTGAATAATACGATGCGGTGAGGCAAAGTTAACTTCTGACTCTACGGCTCCTCGACCATAACCTTCCAGTGCTTTTTTATTGATCATGTTTTGCATCATCCTAATTTCGCTCTGTGTTACTTATTATTATTCAATGAAGCTAATTGTTGCGTTAAAAAGCTCGACGTATTATTAAGGCTGCTCACCAGAGTATCAAGCGCAGTAAATTGAGCTCGGATTCTGGCTTCTACAGAAATCATTCGATCTTCCATTCGTAAAATCTGGTCATCAATTCCCTCGACTTGAGTCTTCAGACCGTCTTCACGAGCATCAATCAATCCATCGCTGGCTAACCAACCATTGGCAAGGGTTGATAGTTTTGCTGCAAACCCACCATTCTCTGAGGCAAATAAATTGGTAAAAGATTCAAAATCGGTATTCATAATTTCAGTAATACGATCCGAATCAACCTCCATAACGCCCTGTTTATTGATTGAGACACCCGCTTCTATCAGATAACTAAAAGAGGAACCGTCAATTGATGAACCAGCATTTAAAACATCAAAAATTTGCCGTTCTAACGATAAAAGAGTGCTATCAGCTTCCAGCTGTCCATCGCGTTGCTTGTTAATTTCTGTTCGTAAAGCATTGAAGGCAGCTGCAAAGGCTTCAACAGATTCGAGAATTTTCTCATCATCCCGAGTTACACTTAACGTTGATGAGCCTATAGAAGCAGCATTGATAGTCACACCATCAATAGCGCCCGTAATTGTATTGGTGCTACTACTGACATTAAAACCGTCTATCCGGATAAGGGCATTTTGAGCTGAAGAAATGGCCGCCCGAAATTCCACTCCGCCTTCTGGATTATAGGCTAAGGCAGATAGACCAGCTTC
>NZ_DFTU01000079.1:17057-39740 GCF_002379485.1 Methylophaga sp. UBA4204
CAGATAGACCAGCTTCATCAGTATTGCCACCATCACTGTCTGTTACACTTATCCGCAGAGCATTATCTGTTCCGGTTTCTTTAGAAGAGAGAACCAGACGAGCACCATCGTCACCAGTAACAATTGTCGCAGAGACACCGGTGTTATCAGCTGCATCATTAATTGCATCACGTATACCAGCCAAAGTGTTATTGCTACTATCAATTGTTAACGCAAAACTCTCAGATCCAATATTGATATTAAGCGTACCCTCACCAACGACGGTGTTGGAATCGGTGTAGGCTTGGGTAGCAATTTTATCCCTTTCTGCCAGCCTAACCACCTCAATATTGTAATTTCCAGCAACAGCACCATTTGAAACTGAACTGGTAAAAACAGAATCACTTCCACTAGTGGCTTGATATACCTGAAACTTCTCAGGTGAATTAAGATTAGCCATTGCTGATTGAAAATCAGCAACTTTACTCTTTAGCGAGCCATAAGCACTTATCTGAGCATTAATAAATGACTTTTTAGACGTTAAGTTGTCGATAGGCTGACGCTCAATCTCCATCAACTTAGTGACAATATCGTTTACATCTAAGCCAGACCCGATGCCTGGTGCTTGTATTGTAGCCATGATAACGCTCCCGATTAGTGTGTAATTTTAAGCAAATTACACGCCAATCAAACTCTCATCTCCAGCAACATGCCGCGATATTCTTCCAAAGAGCTACGAACGACTAATAACTCTTCAGCGGGTATTTGTCTGATTAATTCATCCGTTTCAGAATCAATCACTTTAATAACCGTATCGCCACTTTTATCATCTACTGAAAATTGTAAAGAACGATTCAAGTTTTGCATGTAGCTATTAAGCTCAACTACTCTCTCCTGAATCGCTGCTAATTGCTCTTCCGTGGCTTCCAGCTGTTTGGATAGCATCTTCGGTTGAGCCAATGGATTGACTCGTTGTGTTGAAGCAAGCCCTGAAACAACTTCAGCAGGAACATTACTGCCCTGCTGAATATTGCCAGAATTTGGTAATGACAACGAATCAGTTTTAACTGTTAAATCGTTGGTAGTCATTCCTTCATCCTCCAAGAATATCGGGTAAGCTTTTCCCGGCTATTTGCCGGGAAAGCCTCCCGGTAACTTATCCGAGTAATGAAAGTGCTGTCTGAGGCAGGGTATTAGCCTGCGCCAGGATTGAAACACCAGCCTGTTGCAAAATTTGCGAACGCGTCAGGTTAGCTGTTTCAACAGCAAAGTCAGCATCTTGGATACGGCTCCGTGCTGCAGTCAGGTTTTCTGCATAGTTTTGCAGGTTAGAGATAACCGCTTCAAAACGATTTTGCAGAGCACCGTATGTGGCACGTGATTGGTTAACAGTATCCAGAGCGGTACTCAAGTTAGCAAGTGCTCCAGAAGCCGCACCAGCAGTACTTACGTCAATTGTACCTGTTGCCGCCAAATCAGCTGAATAGCCGGCAATAGCAGTCATACTAACAGTTGATACCGACAATTGATTTGTTGCAGCACCACTTGCACCGACTTGGAATGTCAATGAGTTGGCAGCACTCAGCAGACCATTACCGGCAAATTCAGTAGTCTGAATAATACGTGAGATTTCTTGAGTTAACTGGTTAACCTCAGCTTGGATACCTGTACGGTTACCGGTGGTGGCGTTGGCAGACTGTACCGCTAGCTCACGGATACGTTGCAAGTTATTACCAATTTCACCTAATGCACCCTCAGCAGTTTGACCGAGGGAAATACCATCAGATGCATTACGAACTGCTTGGTTGGTACCACGAATATCACGAGTCAGCTGTTCAGCGATGAACAAACCGGCTGCATCGTCTTTCGCGCTGTTGATACGCAGACCAGATGATAAACGTTGCAGTGATTGATTCAGACTGCCTTGTGATGCTTCAAGATTACGCTGTGCATTTAATGATGCCAGATTCGAGTTAACAATAACCGCCATGAGAATTCTCCTAGGCTTTTAAGGGCATTTTGCCCCACTAAACATGGCGGACAGACTGTGGAAAACCCAGTATTTACCGCCTCCGAAATGTTTAGCGACCTGCGATTATTTTTCTTTAATCTTTTTTTCAAATAAACCAGAATCCACCCAAAGCATGTCTTTCCAGGAACTTTGAAGCCATCATAATTAGCCCTGCAATAGGGTTAATGCACTCTGTGGCAAACTGTTGGCCTGTGCCAGAATTGATGTACCTGCCTGCTGCAGTATCTGAGCACGAGTCAATCGGGCTGTTTCAGCCGCAAAATCGGCATCTTCAATCCGACTACGTGCAGCAGTCAAATTCTCGGCATAATTCTGCAGATTAGATATAACGGCTTCAAATCTGTTCTGCAAAGCACCGTAGGTTGCACGAGTCTGGTTAACCGTATCAATATCAGTTGATAATCCTGATAATGCTGCAGAGGCATTTGACGCATCACTAACATTGATTGTTCCGGTTGCAGTTAGGTCTAATGAATAACCACCAATACCGGTAATATTAACCGTATCCAGAGTCACTTGGTTATTTGTTGAACCACTGGCACCAACCTGGAAGACCAGAGAGGTTGCCCCACTTAATAGCTTGGTTCCACTAAACTCAGTGGTTTGAACAATACGCGAAATTTCCTGGGTCAACTGATCTACTTCTTTTTGTAAACCGCTGCGATCACCAACCGTTGCGTTTGACGCCTGGATAGCAATTTCACGAATCCGCTGAAGATTGTTGGCTACCTGGCCTAACGCACCCTCAGCAGTCTGTCCTAATGAAATACCATCTGCTGCATTACGAACAGCTTGGTTTGTTCCCCGAATATCTCGAGTAAGTTGTTGAGCCACAAAAAGACCAGCAGCATCATCTTTGGCGCTGTTAACTCGCAAACCAGAGGATAAACGTTGTAAAGCTGTATTCAGATCATTTTGCGAAGTGCTCAGGTTACGCTGAGCATTCAAAGATGCCAGATTACTATTGACGATTAGTGCCATAACACTCTCCCTAATTGAGCGATTCTATTCAGAACCTGCCGGCGTTCCGAACAGGTATGAATTCAACTAAGCAGTGTTCGTGCCAATAATCTTTATTTTTTCAATATGGTAAGCGTAAACCTAGAAAAATAAAGGGCCAAACTGGCCCTATAGATTTGGTATTAATTTCTTGTCAGAGCCTCAAGCCATTCATCCAGATGATCCTCAAGCATGTAATGCTTGAGAACCCATGCCTTTAACGCTGAACCGGCATCAGCTAATGCCGCTTTATCGGCCAATATTTGCCGGATTGCCGCCACCCATTCATCTACTTGATTTTGCACATAAATAACTGGGGGATTGTTGGTACGATACGGATAAATATCGGTACAGATAACCGGCCAGCCTAATACTCCATACTCTAATAACCGTAGATTACTTTTTGATTCATTAAAAGGATGTAGTTCCAGTGGCGCGATAGCCAGATCCAGATTCAAGCTGGCAAGTTTTGCAGGGTAATCGGCAATTGGTACAAAATGATGATACTCATGGACATAAGGCTTAATATTTTCTGGACACATGCCCATAAATATCCAATCCACCTCATCTGCAGTCGCCTTAACTACTTCAAACATTATGGCCAGATCACCTTGATGCTGCTGCGCGCCAGCCCATCCCACACGTGGCTTGATACCTTGGTTAGATAGTGAACTAAGTGATAGCCATGGTTCTTTTGGTAGTCGATTAGGAACCACTCTTATATCATCAATCATTCCAACACAAAGGTCTGCTAAAGGTTGTGTAGAGACAATTAAACGATCTGAGGATTGTAATGCACGGCGCATCCTAGATTTTGCGTCAGCAAAATGACGCTTTATTTCTTTATAGGCTGAACTCTGCTCCGGCACGTTAGTAAGTAAATCATCAATACTATAAACCCGGAAAACCTCGGGTAAAAATTCTTTAAGCTGGTCTAATTGTTTAAGTTGGAGATCATTTAAAGCGGCATGAAACACCACTGTCTCCGGTGCAATGCGAGCATATTCCGAGATCATAATCGGTTTGGTGAAATTATGATTAAATCGATAATATTCACATTGTGCCAATGCTGCATGACTAAGAGCACTAAAAGGTTGAATCACTCTGTAATCACCACTTCCACCAGCTAATGGCAGCCCAAGCACACGATTTCTATCATGAAAATTGGTATCCCAATTAGTGGGCATTTGGGCTTCGATTTGGATTTCTCTGGTTGCAAGAGTCAAATGACGGTTAAAGTAAGGATCATTGGCTATCTGAGGAAGCCACTTTTTCAACATAAATGTTTTTTCACGCAGAAATCTTCGGGAATTTTCGTCAGCTCTTGGAGAAAATTCGCTTATTTGACTGACACTTCCGTGATGGACTAAGACTGTATAAGGAGTCCAAGTCACTAAGTATCCCTTTTCCCGTACCTCTAGACATAAATCAATATCGTTATAGGAAATAGCCAGATTTTCCTCGTCCATCCCCCCGACATCATCATAAATAGATTTTCGAATCATCAAACAGGCAGCTGTTACAGCAGAAAAGTTTTGATCTAAATGTGCGCGGTCCATATAGCCTGATTCGTGTATATCCCGCACTCCTAAGAAAAGATGATCCGCAACACTATCCATGCCCAAAATAACACCCGCATGCTGCACTAATCCTGACTCGGGGTAAACTAAACGTGCTCCGACAATGCCAACATCCGGCCGTTGTGCATGTCTGACCATTCTATCTAACCATTCGGCGTGCAAAATTTCCGTATCATTATTTAAGAACAGTAAATATTCGCCGTTTGCCTCTTTTGCGGCTAAGTTGCTTATTGCTGCATAATTAAATGGGTAGGGATATTCCAGTCGCCTAACCCGCTCACCGTAGTTTGCTTGAAGCACATTAATATATTCCAAAATATCTGGATCTTCGCTTTGGTTATCGACAATAATCAGCTCAAAGTTTGAATAAGTCGTTTTCAGAAGCAGAGAATCAACGCATGGTCGGAGATACTCAATTTTATCTTTTGTTGGAATAATGATAGAAACTAGAGGTGATACAGGCCACTCATACTCTACTCGAACGCTATTTTGTGCCAGCCCTGGTTCTAGGTATGCATTTATACCCAAACGCTTTAAATGCTGTTCTACAGCCATCTGCATTGTGGGTTGGTTCATTTGCCCTTGAATCGTTTCTGGAAGGTGAATCAACACATCACTAATATGACCTATTGCAGAAGATCCTAACAATTCAAAGGCTTTAAACGTGAGGCCATAATTTTCATGCGCAGGCAACATGTCAAATCCGCCTAAACTTCTGAACAGGTTACTCTCGCACAGCACTAAACCTGCATAATCTTTGCTTCTCAACATATCGAGATTAAAGTCCGGCTTAAACCGTGGAGTGTGCCTTGTTCCATTAGCGGAAATTAAATCATCATCGCTGTAGAATAATTTTTGCTGTGGATATTGATCAATATAGTCTCCCATACTCAAAAATGTATGCGCTTCAAACTGCACACCTGCCGGTACAAACATGGCCCAACCATCTGACTGCTTCATTATCAAATTATTCAGAAAAACGTATGGGTCTTGTTCAGCAGGGAAACTTTGCCACTCCAACACATCCAGCTCATCAAACATCACATCGGGTGCAAGTCCATCAGCAATAACCGTTAGCTTCCAATTGTGATAGAACTGTTTTGCAAGTGAGTCAATGGTATTCGCTAAAAGATTTTCCTCCCCCTCAAACATAAACATATACAAATGGAATGTTGGCTGAACTGACCAACTCATCATTCTTTCTGCATGAAGTTGGGCATCAATTTCTAGTAAGGCATGATTTTTAATCCAACGTTGATAATCAATATTTAACTGCCACTCATAAATTTCTGATCGGAGTTGAAGTGCAAGGGCTTTTTGCTCGACGATCTGTTTGTGATCAAGCAGGGCTTTCATTAAATCATGGAGCTCAACGGCATCCTCAGGACTGATTGCATTTTTATAGCGCTGAACAATTGCATCGAAGGCCGCTTTACACACAGTGATTAAAAACAGTTCTCTATCTTCTGCAGAAGAGAAAATATTTCTCCTCTTTTCCAACATTGACCGTGCAAGTGACAGTAATGGTAGTCCCGTCTGATTCTGTACAGGAAAAAGTTGACTGTTAATCAGGTCACGGATTTTTTCCGCTTGAGGGTTGATATGCTGCGGTTGAATATTTTTAAAACAAAACTGACAAATTTGCTCAATTTCCTTTAGATTCAGCAGCTCCTCACCTTCAGTGGATAAAATATCAAACAGCAATTCTTTCAATGCGGATTCAGTGAATTCATAGCCTAACGATTTCATCCAGTTGACTAAATCAGCCTCTTGAAACAACGTCAACTGAGCATAGGTAGCCACTTTAAGTAAGACCACAAGCACGACGCGTTTAATGTTGTCTCTTTTGGCTTCAATGGGCACCCCAAAGCTCTCTGCATAACGTTGACCTTCTGTATGGGTCAACCAGTCAGCCGTGTTCAATAAGCTCCCCGGAGAAAGTTTGAACATGGAGGTTGCAAGTGCCATAAACACATTTATATAGTTGGGATTGGGGGTTGTTTTGATATACCAATGACGTTCAGCTGGCTCTTCCAAAAAAGCCACACTGTTTTGCACATGTAAGGCTGTCATTTGAGCGTCATGTCGTCGCCAGACACCACCCATTGTGCCGGTATAACAGCCGATACCATATTTATCTTCTAGTAGTTTCAAGACAAATTGTTCACCTACTTGCTTTAATGGTGACGCCACTAAAGCCTCATATCCATATTGCAAGCATTCGGTTCGGAACGCCGCCATATGCAAGGGAACAAAGTTGAATATAGTCAGGAAAGGACCGATAAAAAGAGGGCCGGAACGATCCGGGGAAAACGGAAAACGATTGTGATCGTATCGCGTTTTGGTTTGCTCTATATATTGTTGCCAGTTAAAAAAAACAAACGGACTTTCAGGATGAATTTTAAATTGCTCAAGTGCATCCTCAACAAAGTTATGCTCTAGAAAATCATCAGCCTGAAGGAAGGAAAAATATTGGCTATTCGCTTGTCGAATTGCATAAATGCTATTTGCCGTACCACCAATATTTTTTTCATGGACAAACAATGACACTCGAGGATCTTCAAGATAGGGTTCGATCACCTCAAACGTATTGTCGGTTGAACCATTATCGTAAATCATTAACTTCCAATGCGGGGAAGTTTGATTGATAACCGACTCAAGTGCCTCACCTATAAAATGTCCATAGTTATAACTGGTGATGCCGATGGTTAATATTCCGTCCTGCTTTATTGTTGTCATTGTTTCTTCCTGAGGTGGTATCTGATGTTGGACTATATGAGTTTACTTTCTCAACAGATAACCATCTGGCGATCCTGTCAGCACCACTTTATGTTCTAATTCTTTATCCATTTCAAACATCAGTCTTTCTCCATCTGCTGCTTCAACTGATTCCGTTTCAAGTTTTTTCAGATAGGCCCAAACAGCCGTTTTGGGATTATTTCCCTTTCCCCAGGGGCGTTGAGACGTCATATCGTCTGGAGCATCCTCTATTACCGTATCACCTACCATGCAATAACTGCCCGGACTCACTAAGGGGGCATAAGCTTCAAGCTCGGCTAAAACATGATCATGCGTATGATTACTATCAAGACACACCATGATCCTTTTGTAATCTTTCGCAAACTCTTTTACCTGAGCAATAATGCTCTCATCAATGCTTGAGCCTTCTAGCATGGTAATTTTTTTACTCAAGGGATGACTGGCCAAAGCGACTTTATTATGGGGTCTGATTTCAACATCTATTCCCAGCACATGGCCTTTGTCTATTTCGTCACATGCTTCCAGAATAGCGAGCATTGATGCACTATGGATCAAGGTTCCTCCCCAAGCGATACCGGCTTCGATTATCAAGTCGGGTTTCACCTTCCAGATAATTTCCTGAAGAGCATATAAATCCTGAGGTATCTGGATTATCGGCACACCTAACCAGGTAAAGTTATAAACATAATCTGCTTTTCCAATGCCAATCTGGTTAAAAAACTCTTGAGAGGCTGATTGTAATGGTTGATTGTCAGGATATTGACGGACACGATCGGTAATATCTTGTTTAAATTGTTCTAACGGCGTTTTTTCCATGCTTTTTTTAACCTTTAATTACAATCGCTATCGTCTATACGTGACAGTACAAAACAAAATCACCAAAAAGCGGGGCATGCTGACGTAAACGGAATTGATATTCTGGAACAAGTTGTCTGACATACTCAGCAATCTCATAAAGATCGCTTGGATAGTGATATACACACAATGCCATTTTGGGTTTATATTTCTTGATCGTTTCTTCAGCGCCCCTGAGGAGAGGCATTTCCATCCCTTCAACATCCGCCTTTAAAAATGTAATGGGTTTTCCTGCAAGATAAGCATCTAAGGTCCATACTGCTGAGCTAATACGCTCATCAATTTCTGTAGCCTCATCTGGAGCCTCGGCTAAACCATGGCGAAGCGGATCATCATTTACAAAAGTACAATTCATACGTCCTTGTTCAGAGGAAAGACCGGCTTTTACTAATGAAACCTTGCTTTCATCAATAGCCCATTCCTGCACTAACCTTTCCATTCTTTTGGTCATTGCTACAAACTGTTTATAGCCTGGCTCAAACGCATAAAGATGTCTGAAAGTCCCCAGGTTTTCCCAAATAAACCTTTCTACACTATCGCCAACAAACGCACCTGCATCGACAAATATTTCATCAAAATTGCCAGAAAATTCAGGCAAGCCAAAATACATGTCTTTTTCCATCACTTGCAGGCAACTATCAACCGAACCGGTCAACATGGCGATGAGCAAGGCATTAAAGGTTTCGATGGACTTTTCATCCTGAAAAAAATTATCTCTAACACTCGCTAATCTAGCGTAATTTTTTACCACAAAATACCCATCAAATGACATGACAGGGAAATCATAATTGCTCATTTCATCAGCAACCTGTTTCACTACATGTCTTGCTGCAATAAGCATGGCGGGGACTTTTTCTATTTCTGCTTGCTCAGGGTACTTAACTAAAACGTTATGTATTTTTGAACCTGTTTTTCTAGTATCTCTATCTAAAAAACCGTCCACTTTCACCCCAAGGTTCTGCAGATGCTCACACGCCCATGTGCCTACAAATCCAGCACCATAGATCACACCACCATTGATAAAATTTTGATCTATTTCATCCACTAGAGGGGCCAAGTTTTTAACTAGTTCAAGAACACCTTCCGATTTATATTTCATTTCATATTCCATTCTTGGCTTTTAGCATTTATTGCAATCGATAAATAGACCGAGGGGACCAACCCAGGGACAAAGCAGCATTTTCTATTTTTTCAGCATGTAAATATGGAGCGATAACCAGTAATGCTTCCGGCTGAATCTCATTCGGATCGTATATAGATTGCTGCTGAAAATGACTTTTCTGTTTTTGTTTACTGGCATCACACAACCGGTAGTCAATTCCGTTTAATTTCGGCAATAGACTGAATAATTGCGTTGAAAGCCCCCATATTGTCAGTTGAGAATGCTGCTTCGCTAAACTGATAAGTGTCTCTGCCTGGTCGTTCAGCGCACGCTGTGCAGAAGACACATAGTTTGCAATATTATCGGTTAGCTCAAATACAGCCGGGGAAGGACGCTCAGTTTTTTTGGCTAAAATCATCAGCGAAGGATACTCAAATTCCGGCGTCGGCAACATCGCTCTTTGACAGGAAACAATTTCAAAACCATGCAGGTTTAACGCGGTATTCAATGATTGTGCTGAATAATGGTAGATATGTTCACGAATGCCCATCCAGAATGCTGTGCCTATCGGTTGTTGGGCATAGTTTTCTGCATCTGGAACCTCAATCAATATATGTCCCTGGTCCATTAAAACGTTATGAGCATTTTTAAGAACAGAATCTAAATCATGAATATGTTCCAAGACATGAAAATACGTCAATAAACGCTGACTGCTAACGGTAAATGGCAACGATAAAGCGCCGCCAGTTTGAAAACTAATGGGTGAATTATCACTGTTATCCTGGCTAACAGGCATGCTTTTTAAATCCACATCCACCCCAATGCAGTTGGCTTGCCAACCTTGTTTATTTAGCCATTGCAAAAACCCGCCCCGACCACACCCAATATCCGTAATAGGTGTGTGTTCCAAACCAGCCTTCGCTAAAAAATCATAGTAGTGCTGATATTTAGTCACATTTTCGGGCGAAGTAATATCAAAATGGTCATTTTCAAAATAACTACATTCATTGGCATAAAATTGAGCCAGAGTCTCATCATCAATATTTGCGACATAGACTAATCCGCAGTTATCACAGCTATGCCATTGTGCGGTATAGTTAAAGATTGATGCATCAAGACCACTATATTCCCAATCGGTCAAATGATGGGTCTCTGCCAGGCAAGCTGGACAAATTTCATCTTTTCTCACGTACTTTACCTACTTGCATTTAACTTGGTTAGCAGCACTTCTTTGTAGCGATCGATATTATCCACCTGGGCGTATTTAATATGGCCACAGTTACGACAAATCGGGTTGGTCTTTCGCTGACCTTCCAAATGCAGAACTCTCAGCTCCAGCATTTTTTCAGAATTCCAGATTTGCTTTATGGTTTGCTGCTTTAAGTCGCCAATGACCAGTTTTTGATCCCAATCGGGACAGCACGCACTGATGGTTCCATCGGCATTCACGGCCATGGCGTAGAAAAGATAACTGCACACACTTTTTTCTTCGAGACTTTGCTGATATTGGCCTTGATCCATCTGCACCTCAAAGCCACTTCTTTCTTCAATATCAAATTCAGGCCAAATTGGGGCGATGCTTTCCACAAAAATTCGATCGCAATACTCGCCAAAAGTATCGTAAAACTCGCGTTGCTGCTCAGGGCTAAGGTAGTTACCAGGGACTTTTATGGTTACTTCACAATCACCTTTATTCGCATAAAGCCATTTGATTTTTCTGACGAATTCTGGAAAGTCTATTTTTACTTTTGCGTGTTGCAGATATTGCTCAGCATTAATGCCTTCCAATGAGATATTCAGACGGTCCAAACCCGCTGTAATCATTTTTGTCAGCAATTCTTCCGTAAATAAAGCGCCATTGGTGGCAAGATCAATATGTTGAACCCGTCCACTGTTTTTGGCTAAAGCAATCATTTCTGCAAGTTGTTTATTTAATAAAGGTTCACCGATCTTATTCATCCGCATGACTTTCAGTGGCTGCGAAAATTCGGCGAGCTCATCAATTAATTTTTCGAATAACCCCAACCCCATCAAACTTCGTTTGTAATCTGAGTTTTTAATCAAATCAATGTGACCAGTCGGACAAAACTGACAACGAAAGTTACAGGCACTGGAAGGATCGACATACAGCAGGAAAGGTGTTTCTAACGGAATCACATTCTGCAATTCAACCCTGTCTTCTGGATTGAGTTTTGATTTAACTTCAGCTTTCATTATTGACTCCAGCATTATTGGTTCGCTGATAACGTTCCGATGGTATCGCGTAAATTACAGCGCCTGTGCCACAACCACTATGTAGACGAAAAAAGAACTGGTAATTGTCTAATGTTTTAATTAACCACGCTGCCATTTTGTATAGTCCTAAACGGTTGTGATACGCCGTGCTTGTCACAATGGGTCGATGTTTACGCAATGTTTTTTCAGCCCCTTGCAACACATTCAACTCTTCCCCTTCCAAATGTAATTTCATGAAGGTTACCGGCACGTCAAAGGCATCAAATGTCTTAACACTAAGGCTAGTATCACCGATTTCGCTAAGCTGACATGCATATCCCGCGCCAGCAAAAAATTGACGCATCCCTGAAACATTTGACAAGGCTGTACCATACAGATGAACTTGGTCATGGTCTCGACTGATGAGTTTTGCCAGCTTCGACTTTATCAGGGACAGATTTTCAGGATCAGGTTCAAATATCCATAACGACTTATAGTGATAATTGAAAGCATCCAGAAGCAATAAAGACGTTTCTCCCTGGTGAGCACCAATATCAGCAATAACCTCTTGCTGATGCACGACGGACTTCACTTCTGGAATCAAATAGCGGTTCTCTGGTTGCATTTCAGCCCCAGCAAACAACCAATCTTGGCGAAGGTGCCGCCAGGCAATGAACTGAAGGTGGTAAGCACGAGACTGAGGATCATTCCACTGCTCCATCACAGTCGAAATCTGTTCCGCCTCTTCCGTTGATAGCTGAGCGCAAAACCAACCATTACTAAGTGGGTGCTTATCGCGATAAGCTTCGCTAATATCATAGAAGTGCACCACATCTTGCCACCCCTGTTCAGTCAATGTTTCCTGTAAATGAGAAAACACCGCATTAGCAACACATATAGCTAATAAAGATGAGTGTTTTAACTGTAATGGTACGTCTTCGGGAAGAAGTAAGGTTACATCTTGCCAAAAGGGATCCTGCTGATGCTGATCCGCTTGCTGATCCACCACAGCTTCAATTTTAATGCCCAGTCGATCACAATAAACTTTAGCCATCCTGCCCAAATTCCCGGCCCCGTAAAACACAAGTGGCTTATCCACATGACGGCTTGGATCGGCAAGCGTTTGCCTTACCAGTTGTTGCAGCAACTGTTTGACCATTGCCATATCGGGTAATGCATCAAATCGCCTCAGCATAAGGAAGCGACTCCTCCAGCCCATTTCGCAAGCAATTCATCCTGCGGAAAATATCGATGAAAATGTATTGCAGAGCCTTTGGTCTCCTCCATCATACTGGGACGCAAAAAATCATCTTCTGGGCGCTCAACAAAGCCATCATTTTTAAACAATTCTGCTTGCTGTTGACAGGATAAGAACCATTGAGCGGGGGTTTCGCCAAAAACGTTATCAAAAGCAATTGCCTGCTTTTGCATTTGCATTTGCATAGCCAAGTTGTATTGTTCATCAAAGGCTCGTTGCATTTTCCCTGATGCATGTCGGTCACGAACAAACGCCGACGCGTTTCCCCCCATTTCTGTTCGTTGTTGAGGATGCTGGTGTAGCCATAGAATGGCTTCAGCAAAACTCGCCTGATCATTGACCACCAGTCCGGTTTTACCGTGTTCCACAATTTCACATTCAGCCGGATTATTTAACACCACTGGCACGATGCCCATTGCCATTGCTTCCAGCAAGGCATTTTCATTCGTTCCATAGTGTCTCGGATTTTGTAGGTACGCCAAAACATTAATTTTATCTAAAGATTTGGCGACATCATGGATGTAACCAGTAAACATTAACAAATCAGTTCGGCCTAAACGCTTCGCTTGTGCCATCAACGTGTCGGCATTAAAGTCGTCGCCAATCATCGTCACTGTGAACGGTGTTAATTCAACCTTAGCCAGATAATAAATGTAGTCTGGATGCAATTTAGCGAAGTTAAAACTTCCAAGATAACCTACTGACAAGTTTTTTTGGGGATGACAGGCCGCCGATATAGGCCAATGTTCCAGACCATTATTACTATGAATAACTGCCAACTTCTTGTTATTTACTTCTAGCAGAGACTGTATTGATTCAGTCTGATAAGTGCAGGCTGACGTCATAATAAAGCGTGAAGATATTTCAACTAGTGCTTCAGGAATAATTTCATTATACAAACCGGAAACATGGCACCAAACCACCAGCCTCATTGGCAGATGACAGCATTTCAATAAAGCCGAAATCGTTTTTGGATGGCGCCACCATTCCAATTGTACAATGTCTGCCTCGGTTATCAGGTGTTTTAGCTGTTGTTCATCAGGTTCAACTATCACCTGATGGCCCGAAGCGATAATCAACTTTATAAAGTGATCTTTTTCAGCCTGCTCTAAACAAACAAACACATGTTCCACATGATGTTCCGATGGTTGGAGCAACCCTGATAATGCCCGTCCAACGCCTCCTCCCAGATGTGGAGTGAGGTGAATTACTTTCACTACCGACTCGCCAAATGTGCCTTGAATCGTTCGAGTAAGACAGGTTGGTAAGGATCAATATTGTCAGGCAGACAGTGCGTCAGCTGACCACAATTATTGCAGACAGGATGTTCGTTGCGTCTTCCTTCCAAGTGCTGAAGCCGTAAATCGTTAAACTCTGTCGAATTCCATATTTCTCTTAAGCTGTGCTCACGCACATCACCGACAATCAAGCGTCGCTCCCAATCAAGGAAACAAGAGCTGACCAATCCATCAGCATTGACTGACATACCATAAAATATGTAAGGGCAAGTATCAGTTCGGGTAATCGGTTGGTTATAAATGCCTTCTGTAATCTTTATTCCGGTTTTTTCTTCGACATCAAATTGTGGCCAACAAGGGGCAAAGTTTTCCAAGGAAATACGATCACAGTAATCGCCAAATACATCAAAAAATTCCTGTTGCTGTGCTTCAGTGATCAACTCTTTGGGAATTTTCATCACAATTTCACAATTGCCTTTATTGGCATATAACCATTTGACGTTTTCAACAAACTGTTCAAAATCAAAATTGAAATTGGTGAATTTTTTGTACTGCTCTTTGTTCATGCCATCAACAGAGATATTAATTTTATCTAAGCCGGCTTCAAGGATTGGCCCCATTCGCTCAGGGGTCATCAAAGAGCCATTGGTGGTGGTATCAATATAATCCACAAACGGGCTTTGTTTGGCGTAAGCGACCATCTTCGCCATTTCTTTATTTAATAATGGTTCGCCATCCTTATACATTCTCAGCACTTTTATCGGCTGACTAAAACCCGCCAGATCATCAATCACTTTTTGAAATACTTCGAACTTCATTCTGCCAACAAAACGGCCAGTATCTTTAATCAGATCTTTGTGGCCTGTTGGACAAAAAGTACATTCAAAATTACAAGCACTGGCAGGATCAACAAATAGGATCATCGGCGTAGCTAAAGGGATGACATCCTGTAAAGGAGTGCGCTCCTCCAGATTAATTCTAGGTTTAACTTCAGCTTTCATTTGTTTCCCCTAATCTCAAATAATTCAAGATATTATCCATTGTTTTAATTTGTCTGCATTACCCCAAAAAGCCATAGCTTCGTAATCTGGATATGGGTAATATCCTAGATTAAGTTCTATATTGCTTTGACGTGCAGTTATAAACCGTTTCACTAGTTCTAAAATAGTTATCGGCTCGCCACTACATATATTGAGGATACCGTTACATTCTTGTCGTTCTATGACTTTAAGCAAATAGTGCGCCACCGTTTCAACCGCCAGATAATCTCTTACCTGTTCACCTCCAGACATGTTAAAAACAGGATCGCCATTTTCAATCGCCTTCTCTAATTGAGATAACAGGCTGTTAGCATGTTGACCTGAGCCATACATATAAAACAAGCGACACCATTGCAGTGTAAAAGGTCGCTGTTTCTGCAAAGAAACCAGCCATTGCCGAAGATTATCTTTAGCCTGAGCATACGGAACATCTGGAAATACCGGCATAGATTCCGTGAGTTCTCCTTCTTTTTTGCCATATTCAAGGCAGGTTCCCGTCACCAGAATATGTTTGATTCCAGCCTCAATCATGGTTTGTAAAAACTGCTTATGTGCCGGTAAAACAACGTCCAGATGAAAGCTTTGTTGATAATTTGACAGACCACTCCACGCTAAATGAATAAGTACATCATGACTGGCTATTGTGTCAGGCCACTTAGTCTCGGGGTTCTCTATGTCAACTTCAATAATACCGACCTGATGCCCCCAATCCCTATTGAGAACATTCGATTTATCTCGTGTAATTACCGTAACCTGATGACCTTGTCCAAGCGCTTGAATGATTAAATGGGTTCCAATAAAACCGGTCGCGCCTGTCACCAGTAATTTCATGATGAAACTTGCAGTTCCGGAATTACCGTCACAAATTGGCCACCCCATTCTCGGATATGTGACTGTTGCTGTATCACCTCTTCAGCAATATTCCAGGGTAAAATCAGTACAAAATCCGGTTTTTTTAAGCTGATTTGGTCGGGAGCTAAAATCGGAATGTGCGAACCAGGAAGATATTTGCCTTGTTTTGATGCTGCAGCATCTACAACCAATGGCAGTAAATCAGTTGAGATACCAGCATAGTTGAGTAATGTATTACCTTTTGCTGCTGCACCGTACGCTATCACCGATTTATTCAATCGCTTTTGTTCGGTTAAAAATTCAATTAACTGTTGTTTAATGTGTTCGGCATACCCTTGGAATCCGGTATAGGTACTCAGGTTGGATAAACCAAACGTTTTTTCTTTTGCTAATAAATTGCTGACAGCCGTCTGTGTACTGCGTTTATCACCTGCATGGCAGGCATAAATTCGTAAGCTACCGCCATGGGTTGGTAGTGTTTCTACGTCAAAAACTCTTAATCCTTCCTTGTCAAAGATCTGACATACAGTGTTAAGAGAGAGGTAGGAAAAATGCTCATGGTAAACCGTATCAAACTGTCGATGCTGAATGAGCTGGAGCAAGTGTGGAAACTCTAGAGTAATGGTTCCATCATTTGTCAGCAGAGTCTTCAATCCCGCTGTGAAATCGTTTATATCCGGTACATGTGCATAAACGTTATTACCAACGATCAGGTCAGCCTGTTTACCTTGTTCAGTGAGTTCTTGTGCCAGTTGCTGACCAAAAAACTCACGAAGGATGGGGATCCCCAATTTTTCGGCATGGTCAGCAGTACTGTCAGTAGGCTCAATACCTAAACAAGGGATCGCTGCAGCCACGAAGTTTTTTAATAAATAACCATCGTTCGCCGCGACCTCGACAATCAAACTATTCTGATCCAGCTGCAGGCGTTGGATAATCTGATGACAGTAGCGTTCAGCATGCGATAACCAGCCCTGAGAAACTGAAGAAAAATAGGCGTAATCATTTGTAAACAATTTATCAGCCGCCGTGACATCT
The DNA here is from genome assembly GCF_002379485.1 of Methylophaga sp. UBA4204. NCBI lineage: Bacteria > Pseudomonadati > Pseudomonadota > Gammaproteobacteria > Thiotrichales > Piscirickettsiaceae > Methylophaga > Methylophaga sp. UBA4204. The sequence goes on from NZ_DFTU01000079.1 coordinate 34,005, forward strand.
TCTGTCTGAACTAACCAACAGCGATCACACACATACAGTTTTAATGGAAATTTTGTTTCTTGCTGGGTGAGTTGCTCAGCCGTTAAATAGGCGTTCGAGGGTGGGGCAACGCCAAGATCCAGAAATATATGTGTTAATGGTATTTTACAATGCCGGCAATTCATCCAGATAAATCCTTTAACCACTTCGCCACTGTAGGTAATTCGGAATCTCTTACCGACAAGTTATTTACCGGCAGCGGCCAATCGATCGCTAAATCAGGATCTTGAACATGAACCCCCGCTTCAGCCGTTGCGGAATAAAAAGCGGTATGAAAGTAAATCAATTCACTTTCTGCCGCTAATGCCTGAAAACCGTGAGCACACCCTTCCGGAATGACGATCATCGTATCGTTTTCCTGACTTAATTCTTCTGCATGCCATTGGAGAAATGTTGGTGAGTCAGGCCGTAAATCCACCATCACATCCCATACAGCACCTTGAATACAACGGATAAACTTCATTTCCGCTTCAGGAGAGCGCTGATAATGCAGTCCCCTAACAGTCCCTCTAGTGGTTGTCCTGCTGAAGTTCACTTGTTTGATTTCGCGCTGGCCAAGGATAGGGGCCAATATTTTCTGACAAAACAATCTGGAAAACTCACCTCGCTGATCTGTAAAAGACGTTTGTTTGATTACAAAAGCGTCAGCTATATCCAGCGATATCCATTGCATTGTCATAGCCAGCAAACACCAGCTTTGTCGGCATCCTCAATGTAGTGTTGCCATTGAATTGCTGTAGCCACCAAACCTTCTTCAACTAATTTCTTGTACCAAAGCGCTGTATTTTCTGTGGCTTTATTTAAGTCCCAGACGGGTGTCCAACTTAATTGCTTACGTGCTTTGTCACTATTTATCCCCAGACAGATAGTCTCATGCTGTGCGTCTTGCTTTGCAATATGCCATGTAAATGCTGGCCAGTGAACATGAATAGACTCCAACACATCACTCACTGTGGCAATTTGCCCGGAAACCGGACCAAAATTCCAGGCCTGAGCACTAGATTGCTCTCCCTCCCATAATTTTTGTCCTAGTAACAAATAACCACTCAAGGAATCCAAAACATGTTGCCATGGTCTTGAGGATTCTGGAGACCGAACTTCTAACGGAATTTTTTTCGTGACACTTCTGACCGCATCAGGGATCAATCGATCTACCGACCAGTCTCCTCCACCAATAACATTCCCTGCCCGGGCAGAAGCTAATAAAACACCTTGCTGCTCAAAATAAGATTTTCGGTAGCTGTCAACCACCAGTTCTGTCGCCGCTTTGGAAGCACTGTAAGGATCATGACCGCCCAGACGATCGGATTCCGTGTATCCATCTTTTTTTTCATGATTCTCATAACACTTATCACTGGTGATAACCACAATGGCTTTCACCGAAGGTACGTGACGACATGCCTCTAACAGGTTAACCGTACCCATTACATTGGTTGACCAAGTATCGAGAGGCTCACTATAAGATATCCTGACAAGGGGTTGAGCCGCCAAGTGAAAAACCATGTCAGGCTGCCAGGCCGAAATAATTTCTGATAAAGTTTGATAATTACGGATATCAGTGAGCTTTTGTTCAATATCGAGCTTTAATAAAGCCCAATGATTGGGCTCAGTATCAGGCTCCAAAGCAATGCCATATAATTTGGCCCCCATTTGGGATAACCAAAATGTCAGCCAACTTCCTTTAAACCCGGTATGACCAGTGATTAATACTTTTTTATTACGATAAATATCAGCAAACATTACTCCCAAACCTTCCATGGAGCCGTGGTTTGCCATAAATTTTCCAGGCTGACTTTATCTCGGAGCGTATCCATTGCTTTCCAAAATCCCGTATGGCGATAGGCCATTAACGCCTGCTGATCTGCCAGTTTTTTTAGCGGTGATTCTTCCCATGCTGTCGTTGGACCTTCAATAAAATCCATAACTTCTGGTTCGAGCACAAAGAAGCCGCCATTGATCCATGAACCATCACCTGCTGGCTTTTCTTGAAACTGTTCAACTCTCTCACTATTCAAATTAAGTGCGCCGTATCGACCCGGCGGTTGAATAGCTGTAACTGTGGCTAATTTGCCGTGTGATTGATGAAACTCAATCAATTTTTGAATATTAATATTGGAAACGCCATCACCGTAAGTGAAGCAAAAGGTCTCATTGCCAATATAATCTCTTACTTTCTTCAAACGTCCACCCGTTTGGGTGTCTTCCCCTGTTTCAATCAACGTGATTTTCCAGGGTTCTACATGCTTTTCATGGACTTGCATTTCATTATTGGCCATATCAAAGGTCACATCTGACATGTGCAGGAAATAATTGGCGAAATATTCTTTTACGACATAGCCTTTGTAGCCCAGACAAATAATGAACTCATTCACACCGTAATGAGAATACTGTTTCATAATATGCCAGATAATCGGTTTGCCACCAATGGTAATCATCGGTTTGGGTTTTAGATGAGACTCTTCACTGATTCTGGTGCCTAATCCACCGGCAAGAATGACTGCTTTCATAGTTAATCTACTGTGATTAAGTTGCGTCTAAGTGTTTCACAAAAAGTTAAACAAAGATAACCCCTGCACTTTGACATAAACTTGCTGTGCTGCCTGTAAACCCACTGATTTTAAATTTAATTGTGTAATTGCCTCAGCATAGTCGAGATCTTCTATTTGAGAAAGCGTTGTGGTCATACTGAACTGTGAACTGTCATTGATTTCACGTTGTTGTTCTACTGCATTTTGCCGCGTACCAATGCGGGTACGGGCATCGAGAGAAGCATCCATGGCGTAGTCCATATTTGCGAGAAATTCGCCATCATTCGGTGCGGTACCTACCGTTCCGCTGGAAAGTGCAGCGGTAAAATCCTCAATGGTTTGGAAAATGGCCTGATTGGGCCCAGCGACTGTCTGAGTAATAAATAAATCATCGCCAGGTTCATTGATCGCAACCAGATAACCATCACTGACACGTAATTGTCGTTGTCCCCCATCCCCGTTATAGGCATAGGTTGTGGTATCAAATGGTTGCACATCAGATTGATAACCGGAAAACAGATATTCCCCATTTGAATCTGTCGTATTAGCCAAAGCGACCAGTGTTTCATTTAATTGATTTATTTCTTCGGCAATACCCCGACGTGATTCAGTACTATTGGTATCATTCAGCGCCTGCACTGCCAGCTCACGAATACGTTGCATGATATCTCCGGCGCTTTTTAATGTGCCATCTGTCGTGCTCAAGCGGCTATCAGCGACATCAGCATTGTCTTGATACTGCTGCGACAGACCGATTTGTCTTTGCAAATCCAGCATTTTGACGGCGCCAATGGGATCATCCGACGGTGTTTGAATCCGCTTACCTGATGAAACTTGTAATTGGGTTTTAGCCAATTCACTCTGTTGTCTCAGCATGGCCTCTAAGCCTTGTTGAGTTATGCTGTTTGTGGAGATACGCATGGGTGGTTAATCTCCTAAAATGCGTTAATTAACGAATTAAACACGGTATTCGATACTGTGATTATTTGCGAAGCCGCTTGATAGGCTTGCTGAAACTTGATCAGATTGGCCGCCTCTTCATCCAGATTGACCCCAGATACACTCTCAGAACGTTGACGGATCTGACTCACCAGCCCCGCTTGTGTTTCCTGAGAGACAGTTGCTTGATTAGTGCGAGTTGCCACTTGAGAAACGATTGAGCCATATTGATCATTGAATGAGCGAGAAATCACAGGAGGGCCGGGATTGAGTATCACGGTGGTCTTATCGGTTTGCAATGCCGCCATGGCCAGTGCATTTTCATTATTACCCACGCCTGGATCGGTGGTAGAGGATGCGGCAATTAATCGCGTATCCGTAATGTTCATACTTATAGTAGCGGCTGTCGTACCAGTAGCATCAAAGAAATCTGTGCCGGCATTGCCGTTTAGATCGACACCATTACTGTGAGCAGTATTAAATGCGGTCACGATCGATTCGGCTAATATGTCCAGTTCGGCACGCGTACTATCCACGACATCCGTTCTTGCCAGTATAGCACCGCCTATTTCACCGCCACTAAGCTGCTGGGTAATATTAATTTGTGAGGGACCATAACCGATAGCAATACGGGGGGGATTGGTACTATTGTCGGCAATCGTTGACAGTTCAACCCGGCTATTACGACCACAAGCCCTTGTCCATTACCGATAAAGACATTTACTGCACCGTTATCCTGCTCGACTACATTCACCGAGACCAATTCCGACAAGTCGCCAATCAATTTATCGCGTTTATCCAGCAAATCATTGGGGTTGTAACCAGCAGCCAGGGACTCAGAAATAGAGAGGTTTAAATCCTTTATCCCCTGAGAAAGCACATTGATGTCCTTGACTGACGCCGAGAGAGTGTTATCAATCTGTCTGTCCAACTCGCCCAGTTGACTGTCCATCGTATTAAACCGGTTGGCCAGCAAGTCACCTTGTGTAAGCATAACCTGTCTGGCGGCAATCGACGTTGGATCATTGGCAACTTCCTGAACAGAATTGAAAAACGCTTCCAACCCGCCACTGATACTTAGTGAAGAAGAGCCAAGCAGATCATCAACCTGTTTGGAAAATGTCAAAAAACCGTCTTGCTGAGATTCAGCAGAGGTATAGGTGCGTAGTTGATTGACCAGAAATTGATTGAAGATACGATCAACTCCGGTGACGCCAACACCATTGCCAATGTAGTAACCACCTTCAAAATTGGCTGGCTGTGTACCTTGATCGGTACGCTGACGCGAATACCCAGCCGTATTAACGTTACTGATGTTATTACTGGTGGTCGCTAATGCATTTTGGGCGGCTAATAACGCCGAACTACCGATATTCAGCATGCTCATTTAGATAATCCCCTGCGAGCTGTTTTCTAGGTTAATACCCCAGATTCTGAATATTTTTATGCGAAATCTGTGCCAGTGTATCGCCATTCATAATGCGTTTAATCTTGTCAGCATATTGCGGATCGGTTGCATAGCCGGCTTCATGCAATTTTTCTACAAAGGTTTCCGGATCACCAACATGTTTTAATGCTTCTCGGTAGCGGGGTTGCGACTGAAGGAAGCTGACATAATCCTCAAAACTTTGAGCATAATCATCGTAAGAACGAAAACGTGATTGCTCGGCTATGGGTTTACCATCACGATATTCAAGCGCATTTTTAGCAACGAAATCCCCATCCCATCGGCTATCCGCTTTAATGTTAAACAGGTTAAAACTGGATTGTCCCTCACCATCTTTTAAGACATATCGCCCCCAGCCGGTTTCAAGTGCCGCCTGAGACAAAATAACTTCAGGTGTCGTCCCCATTTTGTCGGCTGCCTGTTGTGCCAGTGGCCACAGGTGGTTAACAAACTCTTCAGGCGTTTTAAAGCGCTGGGGAAAGTTTTTGTGTTCCGTGCCGGATAAGATCTCTTTGCTATCTGCATCCTGAGCATTTTCATGAATTTCTTTCACTGCACGTCGTAAATCCTGTCGAATAGTCACCGTATCAATGCTAAACGTTTGCCCTGGCAAGGGCATATTCGCATTGGTATTTGTCTGACCACCTAATTGCCGAACAATGACATCCTGTAAACCAAGCCCTCCCCGTTGCGACAAATCCATTGCCAATTGCTGGTCGGCCATTTCACGATAGGTTTTGCTATGATTGGAATCGAAAATACCTTCTGCCAAACTCGCCTTGT
>NZ_DFTU01000079.1:39849-40229 GCF_002379485.1 Methylophaga sp. UBA4204
CTTTTCAACATCATCGTCGTGAAGAGCGCTTCAAACTGCGCCGCCACCTGTCGCAGAGTACTTGCCTCATTCCCCGGTTTAATGGCGGATTCACGCAGTTGATTCAAACCATGAAAGTCAACTGCATTTTGCGAAATATTAGAAGGAATCGTCATGACAGATTAGATGATGACCAATTCAGCACGCAAGGCACCAGCCTGTTTTAATGCTTCAAGAATTGCCACTAAATCACCCGGGGCAGCACCCACCTGATTCACTGCACGGACAATTTCATCCAGTGACACACCAGGGTTAAATACAAACATCCTGCTATTTTCTTCTGTTATTTCAATATCGTAGTTGGGTGTGATAACAGTCTGCCCAGCAGAGAAAGCATTGGG
>NZ_DFTU01000079.1:40343-57342 GCF_002379485.1 Methylophaga sp. UBA4204
AGAGAAAGCATTGGGTTGGGACACTTCAGGATCTGCTGAAATGGTGACAGATAAACTGCCATGGGTTACCGCAGCAGGACTGACACGAACATTCTGACCAATCACCACGGTACCACTACGTGAATTGACGACGACTCTAGCTGGAGCCTCACCAGGGCTCAGTTCGAGGTTTTCAATTAACGATAAAAATGGAATACGTTGATTAGGATCTCTCGGCGCATTGACCCTGACGGATGCTGCATCCATAGAACTCGCTGTGCCGCGTCCCAATGTCTGATTGATGGCATCCGACAATCTGCTCGCTGTGGTGAAATCTGCCTGATGTAAATTCAGGATGATATGGTCACCAACATTTAGGGCATTCTGAACGGTACGCTCGACTGTCGCGCCATTGGGGATTCGCCCTGCACTAGGTATATTGACGGTCACACGAGACCCATCGCCCGCTTCAGCACCAAAGCCTCCCACCACCAGATTACCCTGAGCCATGGCATATATTTCACCATCAGCACCTTTTAACGGCGTCATGATCAAGCTGCCGCCACGCAGACTTTTGGAATCGCCCAGTGATGACACAGTAACATCAATGTTTTGGCCAGGTTTAGCAAAAGGCGGCAAATCAGCATGGACAGAAACTGCCGCTATATTTTTACTTTTCGGATTAACACCAGCGGGTAAGGTCACCCCCATTTCACGCAACATACTTCTCAGTGTCTGCCCGGTAAAAGCCGTCTTGTCACCGGTTCTACTAAGGCCCACCACCAAACCATATCCCACTAGCTGGTTATTCCGTACCCCGCCGATGGAGGCCAAGTCCTTGATTCGCTCAGCCTCAGCGGTCGTCATTATCAACAGCAAAAAAGCGGCAAAAAAGGTATTTAGAAGAGTTTTCATTTTGCTAACCTCAAAAAGGCATTAACGCGCTGATGAAGAACCGGCTAAGCCAGCCCATCGCATTGGAATCATTTGCCGGTCCATCGCCCACATAAGTGATTTGAGCATCGGCAATTCGAATAGACGAAATGGTATTGGTGGCATCAATATCACGGGGGCTAATCATGCCGGTTAACCGAACATACTCATTGCCCTGATTAATAGTGACCACTTTTTCACCACGCACAATCATATTGCCGTTTGACAACACCTCCACTACAGACACACTGATATCACCGGTAAGGAAGTTGTTTTGTTCGCTTTCGCCCTCCCCTTCAAAACTGCTATTAGCACCTGTGCTAAAAGCAAGATTGTTATCATCCGTATTAGCCAAAGGGAGGCCGCTGGGAAGACTGAATTGAGGGGTAGTACCAAATATCGTTGGATTGTTAATATTATTGGAGCTGGTTTTATCAACTGTCGTGGTGGCCTCTTTTTCCGCATCGGTCCGTTCTTGCAAACGTACTGTCAAAATATCGCCGACCCGACGAGCTTTATAATCTTCATACAAGGTAATATTGCTACGCGTGTCAAAAATAGCACCATCGTTTCGTTCTACTGGAGCAGTAGCCACCGGCCGCACTGCAGCATAGGCCGGGTCACGTTTTACTTCATTACTGACACAGGCGGAAAGCAAAATCAGCGAAGTGATTCCCAATAGTCGGTAAATGAATTTCATATGGATCTCCGGAACAAACATATCTATAAAATTGAGCTTGCAGAGTCCATGCCACAATTGTGTTTTAATCCAAGAAAACTGGATCTCCCTACCAGACATATAAAAGCCCCGAACTACATCAGCTGTAATGTCGGGGCGCTTACAATATTGTTATAGATTTTGACTAGCGTACTGCAGCATTTGATCGGCTGTGGAAATGGCTTTTGAATTCATTTCATACGCACGTTGGGTTTCGATCATATTAATCAGCTCGGTCACGACATTGACGTTTGAGGTTTCCAGAGCTCCGCCAATGACTCGTCCCAAACCATCCAGTGTGGGCGTACCGACAATAGGCACACCACTTGCACCGGTTTCTTTAAACAGATTTTCACCAACGGGTTGCAAACCAGCAGGATTCACAAAGTCAGCCAATTCAATTTCGCCAATGACAGTCGGTTCATTATCCCCGGGCTGCGTTACGCTGACAGTGCCATCGGCACCAATGGTAACGCTTTGCACGTCATCTGGAATATTGATGCCGGGATCCAGAAGATAGCCGTTAGACATCACCATATCGCCATCGGAATTAATTTGGAATGTCCCATCACGGGTATAGGCGAGATCGCCATCAGGCATCAGGATCTGAAAATAGCCCCGACCATCAATGGCGACATCCAGGGCATTATCTGTTTGGATAATGTTGCCTTGAGTATGCAATTTTTCGGTGGCAACTGTGCGAACACCGGTACCAATCATTAAACCGGAAGGTAGTTGATTATCGGTAGTCGTTTGCGCGCCGGGTTGGCGAATTGTCTGATACAGCAGATCTTCAAATACTGCACGATCCTGTTTAAACCCTGTGGTGTTCACGTTCGCCAGATTATTTGAAATCACCGACATCCGTGTTTGCTGAGCATCAAGCCCGGTTTTCGCAATCCATAATGCCTGGTTCATAAAGTTTCTCCTAAAAACACTATTGCTCTGTTACTAACCATTTAGTTGCAACAAGCGTGCCGATGCGGCACTGTTTTCTTCTGCGGTGCTCATCATTTTGACTTGCATTTCATATTTACGCTGAAGTTCAATCATATTGACCAAAGCACCCACAGCATTCACATTGCTGCCTTCAATGGTTCCAGAGGCAACTTTAACTGTGGCATCCAACGGTGCTTCGGTGCCATCCGACATACGCAGCAAACCATCCTGATCTTTAAAAACGTTTTGCAGGTCAGGCTTGACCAGCTTGATTCGATCGATCACTGCCAACTCATTTTCAGCACCACCAATCGGGCGAATGGAAATTGTGCCATCAGCACCGATATCAATTTTTTCTGCTGGTGGAATGGCAACAGGTCCACCCTCGCCCATTACCGGCAACCCCGTGCCGGTAACTAATTGCCCCAGCTCGGTAACATGTAAGTCCCCTGCACGGGTATAACCTTCACGACCATCTTTGCCCATGACAGAAATAAAGCCTTCGCCTTGAACAGAAATATCCAGTTCACGACCGGTTGACTGTACGCTGCCTTGCTGATAATCAGTTGCTGGACGCTCTGTCATTGAATAAACACGGGTGGGCAAACCCTCGCCAAACACCGGCATGGAACGGAACTGTTCCAAGTCAGCTCGAAAGCCCGTGGTATTAACGTTAGCCAGATTATTGGCATTGGTCGCCTGCGCCAGCATGGTTTGCTGAGCCGCATTCATTGAGATAAACAGCATGCGATCCATAGTTAGCCTCTTTTTTCTATATGCATATCAAACAACTCAGCGAGATTAACGCAGGTTGATGATGGTCTGGGTAATGGCATTATTAGTTTCTATCGCTTTTGAGTTTGCCTGGAAATTACGCTGTGCAGTAATCAAGCCAACCAGCTCTTTAGTCAAATCGACATTTGAGGTTTCCAGTGCACCTGACTGAATCAAACCAAAGCTGCCTGTGCCTGCTTCACCAATCCGCACATCGCCTGAATCCAATGTCGCTTCCCAGGCAGTATTACCAATCTGTTTTAACCCTTGAGGGTTAGGAAAGTCCGCCAATACAATTTTGGCAACGTTAGTGGTTTGACCATTTGAATATTGGGCCTGTACCAAGCCGGTATCATCAATATCCAAGCCTGTCAGCCGGCCGGTGGGAAAACCATTCTGATCGGTATCCAACACGGTAAAGGCGGCTGAGTTTTGGGTTGAACCAGCAAAATTAATTTCAAAACTCAAATCAACTGCACCACTACTCAACCCGGAAAACGTATAAGTTTCCGTTGGTGTTACCCCACCATCCAAAGCCCCACCTAAAGCCGGGTCAAAGGTCAGTGTTTTGGTATCCTGGCCTGGAGCAAATTCAAGTATAGTCTGGCTGCCAGTGGGTTCATTAATATAAACCTGTACGTTCCATTCATTAGCAACATTGGTTTTCTGATAGTAATAGGTCAATGTACTTTCATTACCTAAAGAATCAAAAATATTACTGGAGGTAGAATTGGTATAGGTTTCTGGATCATTAGGATCAATGGGTGTCGCGACTGGATCAATATCTGTAGCAGTTGAAGGAAGATTTGCTGCAATATCCACTTCTGTTGTGGCTTGAGGGACACCCGCAGCAACCGGCAACCGAATCGGATCCGTTCCACCCAAAGCGGTAGACGAAACACTGCCATCAGCATTGACCGGAAAACCTAATAAATATTGTCCAGAACTATTGGTGATGTAGCCATCGCGGTTAATATTAAATGCACCAGCTCTACTATATAAAACCTGTTCAGTATCCAGAGCGGGTTTCAATGCGTAAAACCCCTGCCCATTACCACTAATCGCCAAATCCAGCGAATTATTGGTCACTTCCAGATTTCCCTGATTGAATTGTTGTGCCACATTGTTCAGCACGACACCCGTACCGATGGCCGTATTACTGTTCCCGAATGTTGACAGGGCATAAACATCACCGAATTCTGCTCGTGAACCTTTAAAGCCAATGGTATTGATATTGGCGATATTGTTTGATTTCACATTCAAATCGGCAGTGGCGGCATTGAGGCCTGTTAATGCTGTACTAAATGACATGATGTTTACCCCTTAAATAATTTCTTGAACTTCACTGAATGGCACCGAACCGATACCGGCCAGATTTATGGTTAATCCCTGACCATTAGAGCCAACTAATACGCTATCGACTTTGGCCATGACAGCCGTGGCAAATGCCGTGTTTTGTCCATCTACAGTGCCCGTGGCGGTAAATTGATAGACGCCTTCAGGCAACGCTTCACCATCGTTATTCAAACCATCCCACTCAAAATTGGTATAGCCTGAAGCGGCCCCCATCGGAATGGTTCTGACTAATTCACCAGTTTCGCTGTAAACCTTGAGTTCCAGATTAGAAACAGGATCTGCCACATTAATTTGTCCGCGCATCGGTGAGTCAGCAGTCATCACACCAATTGACGAAGGAACCAATACCGAACGCCCTACAAGAGAAGAGCCCTGCAACGCCTGGTCTGACTGCATCGCATTAGCAAAATTAGCAAATGAATCTTGTAAATCACTGATACCACTTACCGTACTAAAGGAAGCTATCTGTCCGAGGAAGTCTCCGCTTTCCATTGGCTTAAGCGGATCCTGATTCATTAGCTGCGTGGTCATCAAGGACATAAAATCCTCCATTTGCAACTTGCCAGGATCATTTTTCTCTTCTGTAGTACTTGTTGTACTTTTACTGTTGAGAAAAGCATAGGGATTGTCGCTCACACCATTTATTGCCATTTCTATGACTCCCTGCGGTTATTTGCCAAGCTGCAATGTCTGTAGCAGCAATTGTTTGGAAGTGTTGGCAATCTCAACATTGTTCTGGTATGAACGAGAAGCCGACATCATATTTGCCATTTCTGCAATGGCGTCCACGTTTGAGTGATAAACATATCCGTTGTCATCTGCCAGAGGATGAGACGGGTTGTATTCCTGGCGAATCGGAGCCTGACTTTCTGTTATCCCTAACACTTGAACAGAACCGGCCTTATATCCTTGCTGTGCATCATCCAGTACCGTGGAAAAAACTGGTTGCCGGGTGCGGTAGGTTTCATTCACGCTACTACTGACACTGTCTGCGTTAGCCAGATTACTGGCTGTGGTATTGAGGCGCAGTGATTGTGCACTCATTCCACTACCTGCAATATCGAAAATGTTAAATAATGACATGGCAGATTATTCTCCTTTAATCGCTTTGGTCAGGCCTTGGAAACGTCCGCCTAAAAATTCAAGACTGGCCTGGTACTGAACGGCATTTTGCATAAACTGTGCCTGCTCCACTTGTTCATCCACAGTATTACCGTCCAATGAGTCTTGCATCGTTGTCCGGTACTGGGTTACGGCTTCAAATGGATTTTCGTTGTTACCGGCAATATGTTTCTGATGAGTCGTACTCAAAGCGGCAGATTTTTGTCCTGCTGCCGCCATTTGCAATGCCGATTGAAAATCCATATCTTTCGCTTTGAAGTTTGGCGTGTCTGCATTGGCCAGATTAGTCGCCAGCATTTCTGCCCGCTGTGTCCTGATACGCAAAGCATCGGCATGAATCCCAAGAGCAGAATCAAAATTTATCGGCATGCTGTTTCTCCACAACAATCATTTACTTGAAATCACCTAAGCATCTTGCATGCCACAATTTATTATCAATATTAATCAATCACTTAAACGTTCTGCGGCAAGCTATAAAAAGCAAAGCGGCAAGCTGTTGCCACTCCACTGAACCAGCGGAATACTGCTGATATAATCCATGGCTTGTTTAGGTATTAATTGAAGAAAAACCTGTCAGGGACGATACATTTGCCAACTGGCTCACGTATTTAAAAAATAGATGGCGGGCAAGCAGCATAAGTGCTTGACCCACAATAGTTTTAGCGTTAAAAACAAAGACCTACAAGGAGCGTCAACAAGTGAAAAAGTTTGCAGCAAATAATGGTTTCACACTGATCGAATTAATGATCACACTGGTTGTTGTCATTATTTTGGTTTCAATTGCTGCCCCAAGTTTTAATGCAATGATTCGTGATAATCGTCTGGCCACTGAAGCCAATAATTTTTTAGGTTCATTACAGCTCGCCAAAAGCGAAGCAATACGTCGGGGAGTTCAGGTCACCATGCTCCGTAATGGCAATGCTGCTGGTGAATGGCATGGCGGTTGGAGAATTTTCACTGACTGGAATCGAAATGAAACATTTGATGGTAACGCAAATGCTACCGACTGCAGTGTAGAGGGACAAGACTGCTACCTGAGAATTTATGATTCTTTGGGAAACAATCTCACCCTCACCGGAGACGCTAAATATCAGGATTGGATAGCCTTCAGCCCCTCTGGAGAGGTTTTAAGCTCTGGTGGAGGATTACCAATGGGAACTTTTACGCTGTGTACTCCAAACGCAAATCAGCGAAATATTGTTTTCAATAATGCGGGCCGCATGCAAGTGCGGGAGGGAGCAGCATGCTGAAAATAAAACAATCTGGCTTTACTTTGTTGGAAGTAATGGTTGCCGTATTTGTTTTATCTGTGGGTTTGCTAGGTTTGGCCCATTTACAGATAACCGCTTTAAAAACCAATCAAAGTGCGGATCTTCGTACTCAGGCATCCTTATATGCATCTGATATTCTGAATCGTATGCGAGCAAATCGAGTAGCGAGTCAAAATGGTCTTTATGTCATTGCCACTACAGATGGTATACCCAACGCTGGAGGTAATGTTTCTAACCAGGATCTTCATGAATGGAGAACAAGTCTCTCCAATGCTTTACCTGGAGGTACAGGCGGCATTAACTGTCCAGCATTTAATAACTTAAATGAGTTCATTTGTACTATCACAATTGAATGGCGTGACATACATATAGGAGATAATGCCAACAATATCAACTACAACGAATTAGCGACTAAAACATTAACGATGGAAGGAGCTTTATGAATAATCAACGCGGCCTTTCCCTGGTTGAATTAATGGTAGCCATCGTTTTGGGACTGATCTTAGTTGCGGGCGTAATTGAATTGTTCGTTAATAATCGTCAAGTATATCGTGTTCAGGAAGCAAAAGCGCGAATGCAGGAAGATGGCCGTTTTGCACTGCACCATATCAGCCGAATAATGCTTAATTCAGGCTATAGAGGATGTGATTCTTTACAGAACCAAAATGCCAATGTGGAACAGGACAAACGCCCCTTAGAAAATGTATTAAATGGTGCTAACGCTTATTTATGGCGTTTGGATATACCCATTGAAGGTAGTGAAGGTACAAACGGTGCATTTAATCCGGCACTTGATGCAACGATTAGTGGTAATGCTCTCGCTGGGTCAGATGTCATTACAATTCGCACTGTTAGTTCTGGTCATGCAAATATTATCGATCATGATGGCACTGACTTTACTGCGCCACTTGAAACCGGTACCGACAATACTTTTACACCATGTGACCCTGATCCTGCCAGTCCAGACTATGAAGCTACTTGCAGCAATATTGCTTTGGTTACGACCTGTGATAGTGCCGCCATCTTTCAAATTACCAATGATCCTTCTTCAGGAACAATAGAACATGCAGCTGGTGTGGGTTCACCCGGCAATTCTTCAGCTAATTTAGGTGATAACTTTGGTGGTGGTTGGCTAAATACTTATTCTGCAAATACTTTTTATATTCGACAAGGCGCTTCGGGTCCTTCTCTTTATCAAAAAGTGCTGGATAACGCATCTCAGGAGCTTATTGAAGGCGTTGAGAGAATGGAAATTCTCTACGGTGTTGATACTAATCAGGACTTTTCTGTAGATGATTACAGAACAGCAAATGCAGTAGGAAATTGGGCAAACGTAATCAGTGTTCGTATAAGTCTTTTAATGGTGAGTCTGGAAAACAATCTGGTAGTGGATGGACCCCAGGATTATTACTTCAATGGTGCCACTATTACTCCTGCTGCTAATGACCGCCGACTGAGACGCGTCTTTACTCAAACTATTGTTCTACGCAATCGCACATCATGAATAAACTAATGGCAACCAATCAAAAAGGTGCGGCGTTAATCGTCAGCTTGATTATTCTGGTGTTAATGACCTTGTTAGGTCTATCCAGTATTAGCACCAGCTCACTTGAAGAGAAAATGACCGCCAACCTTCGGGATCATGAATTAGCTTTCCAGGCAGCTGAAATTGCACTACGTGATGCTGAGAAAAGAATCTCTGCATTTGTCACTGAACCGATTGCAACCCAAGACGGCAGTAATGAAAACACTTGGAATACAAATGCCATGGATCCTACTCCAACGAATGCAGCACCATGGTGGCTGGAGCGCGATGCAGCCTGGTGGAGCGCCAATGGAGTTGCTTCAGTAAACGTCGCTAACGTAGCTACACCTCCCAGATATATTATTGAAGAATTAGTTTTTGACAATGATGATGAAAACAAAGGAACAGGTTCCCCAGTTGACGGCATTGTCCATTATCGTATTACAGCTCGCGGTACCGGTGGTTCTGACCAGGCCAGAGTTTTATTGCAAAGCACTGTTATTAAGAGGTACTGATAATGAAAAATTTCATCTTAAAATACGCAGTGGGATTTATTTTATTAATAAGTAATGGTGCTTTTGCTACAACATTAAATATCAGCAATGTTCCACTTTATCTGGGTGGTAGTATTGAGCCGAATATCATGTTTACACTTGATGATTCGGGATCTATGCAATGGGAAGTAATGCCTGATGAAAATCGAAATTTCAGCAGCTATATTTTCCCACGACCTAGCAATTTATATGGTGGGGTAACCTACGCAAATCAAATTGCAAATTTTGATGATGATAACGTTCATAACTTTTTTACACGATCGTCAGCTAATAATGCGGTTTTTTATAATCCCGATGTAACCTATGTACCATGGAGTAATGCCGACGGTACCAGCATGGGAAACGCAAATGTCAACAATGCTTTATATAACCCTGCTATTCCAGCCCTTGGGGGCATTGATTTAGTAAATCAACAAACCCAGTTTGCTTGTTGGTTTAGGAATACCAGTGACCTCACACAGGCATTCGGGGATCCATGTAACGGTAATCACAGCTTCTGGCCAATCACTTATTACAAATATAATGGTGGCAGCCGTACAGCTAGAAGCAGCTATACCAGAGTTCAAATTACTACTTCAACCTCATCCTCTACTACTTTCACCAGCCCTAGTGGCATTGTTAGAACCAAAGCAGAAGAAATTCAAAACTTTGCTAATTGGTTCCAATACTATCGCTCGCGAGTTTTGACTGCGAGAGCGGGTGTCGGCAGAGCTTTTGCCAAACAAGGTTCGAATCTACGTGTCGGTTTCGCAGCAATTAATCAGGGCAGCAAAACGATTGACGGTGTTACTAGTAATCGGGCGGTTATTGAGGGGTTGAGACAATTCTCCGGTTCAAACCGAGCAGATTTTTTTGACAACCTTTACGAGCGTGTAATTAACAACTCAGGAACTCCTCTTCGCTCCGCCACCAATA
Organism: Methylophaga sp. UBA4204; assembly: GCF_002379485.1. Classification (NCBI taxonomy): domain Bacteria; kingdom Pseudomonadati; phylum Pseudomonadota; class Gammaproteobacteria; order Thiotrichales; family Piscirickettsiaceae; genus Methylophaga; species Methylophaga sp. UBA4204. Next base: position 50,430 of record NZ_DFTU01000079.1, read on the forward strand.
GTGTTGGCCAATATTTCGAAAGAACTGATAACTCCGGTCCGTGGGGAAATACACCGGGTACTAACAATGATGCAGAACATCTTTCATGCCGTCAGAGCTATCATATTTTAACAACTGATGGTTACTGGAATGGCTCTAGCCCAGGGGTTGGCAATACTGATGGTACGAGTGGAGAAGTGATATCAGGTCCAGATAATGATGATTATCAATATACTCCAGTAAATCCATATACAGATGCGTGGGATAACACCTTGGCGGATGTTGCAATGGAATATTGGAAACGCGATCTTCGGGAAGATTTAACTAATAATGTCCCTACAAATCAGGAAGATCCTGCGTTCTGGCAGCATTTAGTGAATTTTACAGTAGGACTAGGGGTTAATGGTACGTTAGATCCTGATACAGATTTCGAAGCATTAGCGTCTGGAAGTATAGGTTGGCCAGAACCCTCGGCAGATGCAGAGGAAAATATCGATGATCTTTGGCACGCTGCTGTTAACAGCCGTGGTTCCTTCTTTAGCGCGACAGACCCTGATACTTTTGCTGATTCTTTAGCAGCTATTCTGTCAAATATTTCATCAAGGACTTCTTCGGCTGCCTCTGTTGCATTAAATTCTGGTTCCGTATCTGGTGACAGTAAAATTTATCAAGCACGATTTGATAGTGGAGACTGGAGCGGTCAGTTGTTAGCCTTTAGCATTAACGATGATGCCACACTTGGGGGCGTTGCTTGGGATGCTGGAACACTGATACCCGCTGCGAATGATCGTGTTATTGCAACTTATGATGGAAATTCTGGACAGCCTTTCCGTTGGGCATCAATTTCAGCTAGCCAACAAACTCAACTTGGTAGTCAATCAATTTTAAATTATATCCGTGGTGACCAATCCAATGAAGCCAGTAATGAAGGTGGTACGCTTAGAAATAGAAATCGTTTACTTGGCGATATTATAAATTCTGCCCCAACTTATGCAGCAACCCCAGGTTCACGTTATCAAGATAACTGGGGAAATTCTCAACCTGAAACAGCAAGTCCTTATTCAGCTTATGTGGTGGCAAATATTAATCGGCAAGGATTAGTTTTTGTAGGTGCAAATGATGGAATGCTTCATGCTTTTGATGCCGATACTGGGGTTGAAAAATTTGCCTATGTTCCCAATGCGGTTTACAACAATTTAAATAATTTGAGCAATACCAGTTATACACACAAATACTATGTGGATGGCAGCCCGACAATAGTAGATGCCTTTATCAATGGTAGTTGGCGCACCGTGCTCGTTTCAGGACTAGGTGCAGGCGGACAAGGTATGTTTGCATTAGATATAACTGATCCAACAAGCCTTAATACAGAGGCAAATGTTGCTAGTAAAGTTTTATGGGAATTTACAGATCAGGATGAAAGAGATCTTGGGTTTACATTTGGACAAGCAAGTATTGTTCGACTAAATAATGGCGAATGGGCAGCTCTAGTTGGCGGTGGCTATAACAATACTGCAGACAATAATTTAGACAGTAATGATGCTCAAGACAGCCAGACTGGTAATGGAGTCATTTATCTTATAAATCTTGCAGATGGTAGTTTGATTAAGAAGTTTGACACATTGGTTGGTACTAATGATGATCCAACCGGTGCTCAACGACCAAATGGTATCGCTTCCCCAACAGCAATTGATATTAATAATGACAATATAGTAGACGCTATTTATGCTGGGGATTTATTCGGAAACGTTTGGAGTATAAATGTAACCGGCCAGGATGAGGATAATTGGGACTTTACCTATCTTGATTCCGATAATCCTGAACCACTCTACACGGCTTGTGCAGGAGAAACTTGTACAGGGGCGAATATTCAACCTATAACAACTCGCATTCAAGTTGTAAAACACCCTAGGGAAAATGGCTATTTGTTATTATTTGGTACGGGTAAATACTTTGAAGTAGGGGATAATTCTAGTGAAAATCAAGTCACTCAGAGTTTTTATAGTATTTGGGATAAAAGACTGTCAGAGCTGATAGCTTTTGACCGAAGCGATCTTTTACAACAACAAATTCTGCAACAGGTATCTGTAGATGGCTTCAATTATCGTATTACTTCTGATGAGCTGATTAATTGGACAGAACATTCTGGTTGGTACATTGATCTTGTTAATCAGGATGTAAATTCAGGTAACCTGGGAGAAAGACAAGTAAGTAATGCCATTATTCGTAATGGGCGGATTATATTTACTACTTTAATTCCATCAGATGATCCTTGTGCATTCGGTGGATCTGGTTGGTTAATGGAAATGAATTATGCTACGGGTGCAAGATTATCCTATTCGCCCTTTGATGTTAATGGAGATGGCGTTTTTACATCTGAAGACTTCTTTATGATTGATACAGATGGGGATGGTGACCCAGATACTGAAGTTCCATACAGCGGAAAAGAATCAAAAGTAGGTATTATTCCAACGCCAAGTATCGTCAATCAACCCGGTGGACAACAGGAAATTAAATATACCAGTGGTGCTGATGGCAATATTGAAGTAACGATTGAAAATCCTGGTCCAGGATATGAGGGACGTCAATCATGGCGTCAATTGCAGTAATTTACTAAGGTTACCTGTATGAAAATATTTTCTATTCTGGTTTTTATGTTATTTAGTGCAAATGCATTTTCTGGTGCTAACACCAGTTTTACCCAGACTGGAGTTATCAGTGAAGAATCAGGCCATTCAAATACTATAATAATTAATGACACCGCCTATCGGATAGATAGTAATACAAATGTTCATGCATTGGTTCGTCATGGTGAGTTAGGTCCTCAGCTTCCTGCAGGCGAACTAATCGGTTTCAATACAAAAAATGAAGAAAATAGTGAGCTGCCATATGTCACTGAAATTTGGTTACTCAATGCTAATTAACAGGAACTGAGAACATGAACACTACTCCTCAGAGAGGTTTTACGCTAATTGAGTTGATGATAACGGTTGCGATCATTGCTATTATTGCTGCAATTGCTTACCCATCCTACCTGGAGCAAGTTAGAGAGACTCGTAGATCGAATGCACAGGCTGATTTACTTGAACTGGTAAGTTTTATGGAAAGATATTATGGGGAAAACTTCACTTATGCAGGTGCCAATTTACCTTTCATAAATTCACCAAAGCAAGGTAACAGTTTTTATAACTTAAGTTTCACGGCCGCACCATCCGCCACAGCTTATACAATCCAGGCAGCTCCTACAGGGGGGCAAGCAGCTGATCGTTGCGGAACAATGACGATTAACCATAATAATCAAAGAACACCAGCTAATGATTGTTGGTAACTTAGTAAGTTAGCAAGAAGTTTAACCCCATAAAAAAACCCGCGTTATGCGGGTCTTTTATGTATAGAGTTAACTAGTTAACTATCAACATTCACATGACCATCCTGTACGAGCTTGTTAATAATCTCAGCCGGTTGCGTTGAAGTATCAAATCCACCAAGCCCCATATCAGCAAGAGTCGTACCTTGCAAAGTAATAGTTTGTTTGACGTCGCCACCAGCACCCTCGGGCTTGAGCTCGATAACGGTATCAACACCATTATCTTCAATATGAATATAATCAGCTAAATCCCCGGACTCTTCACCAACAAGAATATCTGCAAAATCAAGTACATCACCTTGCTCAATATTAAAATCAGTAACGGTATCCTGGGCGGAGATATTGGAAAGATTAAACTCATCCCCTGCCTGCCATACAAATAAATCAGCCCCATCTCCACCTGTCAGAATATCATTACCAGCTCCACCAATAATGACATCATCTTGATCGGTACCAATCAATTCATTATTTCCACGTCCATCTTTGATAATATTAGGTTCGCCAGAATCAGGGTTTTCCAAAACCGCATCACCTGAAGTAATAACCGCCTTAACAGTATCACTTTCATTGCCAGCCGCATCAGTCACGGAATATTGGAATTCACTATCAGGAATTTCACTTACGGTCACTTTTTGGATGTAGTAATCACTACTGTCTGATGTAGACTTTTTACCATCAACATAATTAGTAGCAGTAAATTCAAGTGAATCAAATATTACACCATCAGGCAGGGTAAAAGTCGCATTACCTGAGGATCCAGCAGGATCAACGGTCAAATTATTCTTTGCCAGAGAAAAATCTACCGGTTCTCCGTTCAGTAATGGATTACCGTTCGCTGTGGTAAATGTCCAAACACCAACTGACTCACCATTCAAAAAAGCTTCGACTTGCCCAACCTCTTTTTCATTGGCAATAAGTCTACTGACAGTTATGGTGGCTGCTAATGATGGATTCTCAAATCTCATTGTTATTTTTTCTGAGGCTCCACCTCGGTGTTCCAGCTGATTTGGTACAATTGTCCCTCCAGCAACGCCAATGCCATCTGAATCAAATGCAATTTTAGCAGACTGACCATTAAGATTAGTCGCTTCAAGAGTAACCCCCTCCCAGGCTGAACTCCCTGTTTTAATACCGCCATAGGATTTCGATGTTAGTTCTGAGTTAAACTCAGCAAGAGTTGCACTCCAAACAATCGAATCGCTTGAATTAAATGTATTGCCTTCATTCAATTCAACCCAATTATCACCATTTTTTATAAAAAGCTGACCGAAACTAGGCGGTGCCTTTAACGTAAAAAGCAATCCTGCCAAGTCGGTTTCATTATCATTCCCCCCCAGGGATGCAATATCCTCAAACGTACTAGGATTGGACTTATCTTCACCGCTATCAACAAAACCATCCACAGAAAATTGTTTAAATACATAAGCATCTTGGGGTAATTCTATTTCAGTCTGACTTGCAAACTCATAACTGGTTAAAACAGGATCCGCAACTGGCTTAAGATCATCTGGCTGATTAGGATCTGTTGGATCTGTTGGATCTGTTGGATCTGTTGGAATAATGGGATCCAAATCATCCGACTCATCAACTAAAAACTCAAACGGTGGAGGATCAGGGAAAGCAATACCCGGCCCTGTTGTTTCAAAACCTGAATCAGGTGTAATTCGTGGAGCAAGGTAATCTACAACAACCGCTTCGCTGCCACCTTCACTGGTGGGCTGTGCGCCTGGACCAGCAGCAGTAGGATCAGCAACTTGTGTTGGATCTTCACCTGCGAGTAAAGCCTGTTGAATGGCGTCTATATCATCGACCACATCAGCTGCCGGTGGTGTATCAGCTTCTGCAACATCCAATTCAAATGCTTCACTGTCGAGAACAGCTTGAGAATTACGTCCCAGATCCATTACCCCGCCATCTGGAAATTCAATTTCGATAGCACCGGCAATACCCGTGGTAATAATTTCGTTGGGATAAACTTTGTCACCAACTTGTAAATTTCTCACAGTACCGTCGACTGCTGTGGCAGTTGCAGTGCCAATTAAGGCTGAAATAATTCCGGCTTCTGTGGCCATAAAATTCTTCTCCGATGAAATGCTGCTTCCCAAGGCCAACAAAAACCACTTGTGACCATATTTGCAGATAGTCTCCCATGACTACACAAAGCTATCTACTGTACATTGGTACTAAAAAAACAAATATTTTAAAAAATTTATTTTTTTGTTAAGCAAAATTCCAGCCAGATAAAATTAATTCTTGTCCAGGTTTGATTATTGCCCCATATCACCTGCAGCGAAATGATTCAGCATATCGGCGACCAGACGTCTTGGTAACCATGCCTCACCATCATGTACGGCTCGAATAGCTTTGACTAACTTGTCATGCTGTGATGGTGTGATGTAACCCCGTGCTCTGAAGCCAGTTGCTTTGAGTTGATTAAAATCCGGTGTTTTATCCGACATAATCAGGGTCTGATTATGTTCGTAATTTGTCGCCAGAACCAAACATAGAATATCGGCATTAATCCGTTCATTGTTTTGTTCCAACACGGTAATATCAGCTTCAGCAGCGATTATTGCCAAAACTGCTGTATCAACAGTTTCTGGGTCGATAACGGTAATCTTTAAGTCATCATGTTCAGCCAGATTAATTAAACTGGCTATTGTTCGACCAATCAAAACTACGTTAATCACGCGTAGACCTTCAGAATCGTATTGATGAGTTGCCATTGTTGTTCCCATCCCTGAAGCGGTGACTGACGAAATCCACTACGAACAAACTGTTGAAGTCTTCCTTCAACAATACTGAGTAATAAGTTAGCCGTTTCATTCACTGGCCGTCCGCCAGCTTGAGTCAAGGTTAACTCGCGTTCCCGCAGAATTTGTCGGAATTGCGTCTCCAATCGGTCAAAAAATTGACTCACGCGATGACGAAGCCGTTCTGTTTCACCAGTTAACGCTGTTCCAACGAGGACACTGCTAATACCTGGATTTTTGGCACTAAACCCCAGCATTAATGCCATAATTTTTTCACATCGAGAGACCGCATTATCATCTTCATCAACAATTCTACGGATCAAGCCAAAAACGGTATCTTCGGAAAATTCGATAAGCCCCTCAAACATTCTCGCCTTACTGGGAAAATGGCGGTACAAAGCCGCTTCAGATACTCCGAGGCTTTCAGCCAATTGCGCTGTTGTGATTCGCTGTCCGGGATGTTTTTCAAGTTGCGTCGCCAAAGCTTCCAATATCGCTTGATGACGCGACTGTTTATTCTGCGCGCGCGTTGATTGTTGCTCAGTCATCGACCGCCTCCACGAATAAGCGTACCAACGCCCTCATCCGTAAACATTTCCAGTAATACCGCATGCTGTACACGACCATCGATGATGTGTGAGCTGGTCACCCCCGCCTGAACGGCATCTAACGCGCAGCCAATTTTAGGTAACATTCCGCCATAAATGACACCCGAGGCAATCAAATCATTGACTTGTTTCGCATTCAGACCAGTAAGCAACGTCCCGTCAGCATCTAGCAGTCCGGGCGTGTTTGTCAATAGGATCAGTTTTTC
>NZ_DFTU01000079.1:57442-71837 GCF_002379485.1 Methylophaga sp. UBA4204
CCAGCAACAAGATCGGCATTAATGTTGTAGGACTGTCCATCCTGCCCCACCCCGATAGGTGCAATTACAGGAATGAAGTCACTGTGAATCAACATATCAATCACGCTGGTATCAATACTGGTTACGCGGCCTACATAGCCCAAATCAATCATTTCCGGTGCATCAACGCCAAGTTCTTCCTGTGAAGCAAATTTCATCTTTTCAGCAAATATCAGACTACCGTCTTTCCCCGTCAAGCCGACAGCTCGTCCACCATGGTTATTGATCAGATTAACAATGCTTTTGTTCACTTGGCCGCCGAGCACCATTTCAACAATATCCATGGTCTCGTTGTCTGTGACCCGCATACCATTAATAAATTCGGACTCTTTTCCGATCTTTGCCAAAAGCTGGCCTATTTGCGGACCACCACCATGAACAATGACAGGATTAATACCAACAGCTTTCAACAACACAACATCGCGGGCAAAACTGTTTTTCAACGTTTCATCAATCATGGCATTACCACCATATTTGATGACCAGTGTCTTACCGGAAAAACGTTGGATATAAGGCAACGCTTCAGTCAGAACCTGAGCAATATGTGACGCTTTTTGTGTATTCAAACTCATTAAAAATTTCTTCCTTGTCCCGCACAGTCTGTTTAGTGCAAGCTTTTTTTATTGTTTTTGCTTATGTAAAATAACGACCAACTATAATTCGTTTTTGTCGTTAACAGCGTAAGATTAAAAATTAAGACTTAGATTAGGTTTCACCTGCAGCATCTGCTGAATAAATTGCTGTTTTATCTGTTCCAGATCTTCTTCAGTTTCTGCTTCAAATCGCAACGTGAGACCGGGAACAGTATTTGATGCTCTAACAAGTCCCCAGCCATTGCTAAAATTCACCCGCACACCATCAATGGTGATAACTTCGCCATCATCGAACTGTGCATTTTGTGTAAATTGTGTCATAAACCGACGGCATTCTGCTGTATCTAAATCAATTAAAATTTCTGGAGTGCTAACACTTTGCGGTTGTGCAGCAAAGATTTCTGTTGCGCCACGACGTTGTGGATCATCGGCAATCAGCGCCAGCAGGCGGCAGGCGGCAAATAAAGCATCATCAAAACCATACCAGTTATCGGCAAAAAAGATATGTCCACTCAGCTCACCCGCTAATTTTGCCTCATGTTTGAGCATTTCGGCCCGTATTAATGAATGGCCCGAAGCGCACATCATTGCCTTACCACCTGCCTTGGTAATAACCTGCCTCAACAAGCCCGTACTTTTGACATCATAAACAATGGTCGAACCTTTATGGCGTTTCAGAATATCGCTGGCAAACAACATCAGCAAACGATCCGGCCAGATAATTTCACCCTCTCCGTCAACCACTCCCAGTCTATCGCCATCTCCATCAAACGCCAGTCCAATATCAAGATGTTTCTCACGAACCAGTTTAGAAATATCCTGCATATTTTGCGGTTGGGCCGGGTTGGGATGATGATTGGGAAAGTGACCATCAACTTTGCAAAACAGTTCATGCACCTCACAGCCTAATGCGGTTAGCAACTGCGGAACCACTTTACCAGCAATACCATTTCCACAATCCACACCGACTTTTAGCGGGCGGGATAAAGGAACAGTCTGTTTTACTTTTTCAATATAACTAGCAATGATATCTGCCTGTCGTAACTGGCCCTCCCCACTATAAAGTCGAGAATGCTGTATACGATGATAAATGCCCTGAATAGCATCACCAGACAATGTTTTGTCATTGATAACAATTTTCAGACCATTGTAGCCCTGTGGATTATGACTGCCCGTCACTACTACGCCACAATGTGTCCGCATGTGCTGCGAGGCAAAATAAACAAGAGGGGTTGGTACCGCTCCAATATCAGTAACATCACAACCACTGGCCAGAATACCTTCGATTAATGCATCACTGAAACTCTCACTGGAAAGCCGACCATCCCGCCCGACGATAATCCGGGTCTGCTCCTGATGCTGTGCCTCCGTACCTATGGCAAGCCCCAAGACCCGCATAATGGGTTCACTTAATTGGGTGCCGACAATACCCCGAATATCATAGGCCTTAAAAATAACCGGTTTAATATCTACTGGCCTGACTCTATCTACTGACTCGGTTTTACTCACTTTGGGAGCGGCTGCGCGTATTACCGCAGGAGGCGGCGTATTATCGATATTAACTTCATTTTCTGTATATTCTACTGGCCGTGGGCGTGCTCCAATTTGCGCCTGTTTTTTTGGTTTTAACGTACTGAACCGGTTTATCACCAGCCAGCATAAGGCACAAACAATAATGGCTAACATGAGCAATGCAGGCCAGGCTGCTGTTTTAGCCACCCCTTCAGCAGGCCAGAATGCCAGGCGCCAGTAAGCTCCGGGTAATGCCTGAGTAAAAACAGGACTGGAATGCTGAGCTTTACCATCGCCTTGTTCGATCAAAGTCAGCCAGTTTTGGGCCCCTTGCTGTAATGCCAGACTACCTGTACCAATCGATAAATAACGTTCACGCAGCTTATCCTCCAGCTCAGTCATTTGCAGGCTAAGCACCAGATAGCCTGCTGCATCCAGCTTCTTGGTCAGTAAAATATGCGCCTGAGGCGTATTTGGCTGCATAACAGCAATATCAGCCATACCTTGCATGTCTGCCTGGCGCAGACTATTAATAGTGCCAAAACTGACCGGAATACACGCGTCGGATGTTGGAGCAGCAGGTATAAAGGAAATAACACATGAGGTTGATGCATCAGGCCAGCCAAAAGCTACCGGGTCCTGTGCATTTTCCGCCGACATCTCGTTAAAACGTTGCTGCCAGTCTTGTAGCATATCGATCATACCGGATGCAGCGAGCGCCAGCTTTTCCGTTTGTGTCTGGTTGAATGCTTCTGAAGCTGACTGCTGTTGGTAATCATTAATCCGGATTGCTGCTGCCACCCCGGAAAGAACAATCAAAATCAACAGCAGAATGGCCAGCGAACTCAGCCTTCGGCGAAATAGCTTCAGATTTTGCAGTTTCAGCAGCACGGTTGTGCTCAGCTTCTGCCAGTATGGCCGAAGCCGCCGCTACCACGTTCACTGGCAGTAAACTCGGTGACCTGCTCAAATCCTACTTGCACTACTGGGACGAACAGCATTTGTGCAATACGCTCCCCCACTACGATTTCAAAGGGCGTATCCCCCCGATTCCAACAGGATACAAAAATTTGTCCCTGATAGTCGCTGTCGATAAGGCCCACCAGATTACCTAATACAATGCCGTGTTTATGTCCAAGGCCTGAGCGCGGCAAAATCATCGCAGCCAGGGAGGGATCGTCAATATGAATGGCAATTCCGGTCGGTATCAGAATGGTTTCGCCAGGACGTAATATCAGATTTTCATCCAGGCAGGCCCTCAGGTCCATTCCGGCAGAACCCTCGGTGGCATAGTCCGGCAGTTCAATGGATTTGCCCAGTCTCGGATCGAGAATCTTAAATTGAATTTTTTGCATGATAACGCTCTGTTATTAATGTTATGAGTTCGCGTGCAATTTCAAGTTTCGGAGCTTCAGCCAAGGACTTATGCCCACCTTCCCAGAAAATTTCCAGCGCATTGTTATCCTGACCAAAAGCCAGTCCATCCCCCACTTGGTTCGCTGCGATCAAATCCAAACGTTTTTGCTGTAATTTATGTTGTGCATATTGTTGCAAATCATCTGTCTCAGCAGCAAAACCAACGACCAGCTCCGGCCGCTCATCGGCATTGGCAACCGATGTAATAATATCGGGATTCAAACGAAGTTGCAGTGATAAATCATCATCAGCCGTTTTTTTTAATTTAGCTGAAGCAGGATGCGTGGGACGATAATCTGCTACTGCTGCACAACCGATATAAATTGCCGTACCAGCTAAGTTTTGCATAACAGCGTCAAACATTTGTTGAGCCGTTTCAACCATTATACGGCTGCAACCAGACGGGGCTTCCAAAGCCACCGGCCCAGATATCAGGGTGACCTTTGCACCCATCTCAACGGCTGCTTGCGCCAGGGAATAGCCCATTTTCCCTGAGCTGCGATTAGCAATAAAGCGAACCGGATCAATTGGTTCATGCGTAGGTCCTGCAGTAATGACTACCTGTTTTCCTGTCAGAGGACCGGTCTGCAACTTGCGGCTCAGATGCATCACAATATTTTCAACAGCCATTAGGCGACCTTCGCCCTGTTCCCCACAGGCCTGATCACCGCTTTCAGGACCAATAAATTCCACACCGCGTTGTTTTAGCAGTTGGCAGTTTTGCTGGGTTGCGATATGTGACCACATCTTATTATTCATTGCCGGTGCCACCATCAACGGTGCTTCAGAGGCAAGACATACCGTGGAAATCAAATCATCCGCCAGGCCATGAGCCAGTTTCGCCAGACAGTCAGCGGTTGCGGGAGCAATCAGGATCCAGTCTGCCCAACGCGCCAATTTAATATGACCCATTGCAGCTTCTTCATCAGCATCAAAGAAATTCAATGACACGGGATTACCACTGACCGTTTGCAGCGTAAGTGGCGTAATAAACTGCGTTCCACCATCACTCATCATTACCCGTACTTCAGCACCGTATTCTTTTAATCTTCGAATTAAATCTGCTGATTTATAGGCTGCAATACTGCCGGTAACGCCAAGAAGAATACGTTTTCCCTGAAAAGCATTTGTCTCAATCATGCTGTATTTTTGCCTATGGCTAAATCACGTAAACTTAAATCATCCAACACAGTATTCTGTGCTTCATTAATTTCAGAAAAGAATGCTTCAATACTGGGCTCAGTGTGTTGCTGTAATGTTGAAATACCCACTTCCTCGGCACTACGTAAACAAAACAAAATTTCACTGACTAAAATTTTGCTGACATCACCGGCCATAGTAAAGGAATCTTTATCTCCAGCCACCTCTACGATAAAGCCACCTTCCTCCAAAATGTCCAATAATTCCTCTAAATTTTCACTACTTAACGTGGTGAGCTTCTCCAGTTCCGAAAGGCTGTATGCCGGCTTTTTTTCACAAAAGCGACGGGCAATAATGGTCATTAACCACAAGCCCTTTTTCTCACGTAATCGTGGACTCAAAACCAGGGTTTTTCCGCCCATCAATACAAATCTTGGATGCTGAAGATAAAAAGCTACCTGAGATCCGGTCAATAAAATATACCAGCCAAGATAAAGCCAGATCATAAAGAAAAATAAAATCGCAAAACTGGAATAGATTGCCGTGTAATTGGATGATGAAGCTACAAAAGTCGCAAACAAAGTTCCCAGTCCAATCCATAGTGCTCCGGCCACCATTGCACCACCCAGGGCCGGCCCAAGTTTCACTTTGGTATTAGGAATGAAGGTATAGAGAAAGGTAAAGGCGAGCACAATCATAAAATAGGGTAACAATTTGCTGAGTATCAGTAGCAATGTTCCAAATGGTTCGATTGATTGTAAGGTCGAGACCACATCATTATCCATCACCGTTGCGGCAATTCCTAAAGCGGAGAAGACCAATACCGGCCCGATCATCACAACGCTCATATAATCAGTGAACCGACGTGCAAACGACCTTGATCTTTTGACCCGCCACACAAAATTAAAAGCACTTTCAACTTTCTGTACCAAAGCAATAATTGTGTAAAACAACATGCCCAAACCAATCGAACCCAGCACGCCAACTTTGACGTTTTCTACAAAACCAATAATGCCGGAAGTCATTTCCCCTGCTTTTTCACCGAGTGGGGCCATAAAGTTGAGCAGTACGGGTTCTATTTGGTTATGTACTCCAAACGCTTTGAGCACCGAGAAAGCAACTGCAATCAACGGTACTAATGATAATAAGGTGGTAAATACCAGGCTCATTGCCCGCAGGTTTAATTCTCCGGTCGACAGTTGTCTCGCCATCACATAAGTCACTCGACCCGCGTGCCGTGTCAAACGTTTTAGTTTGCTGGCGCCTTCAGTCGTTTCCTGCCAAAGCTGAACCTGGAAAAAATGTTTTAACTTGTCTATATAGTCTTTCATACTGGTTATCATCCTGATGGCAGGTTTATCCATTAAACTGGATTATCAATGTCAATGAAATAGTGTTGCAGGCCAAATTTCAGAGCAAGATGCTCTCCCAAGGATTTAACACCATAACGTTCTGTAGCATGGTGCCCTGCTGCGATGTAATGAATTCCAAGTTCTCTGGCCAAATGTGTTGTCTGCTCTGAAGCCTCTCCACTGATAAAGGCATCCAGACCTGACTCTGCTGCCTGCTGAATATAGCCTTGTGCAGCACCGGTACACCAGCCAACTGTTTTTATTAAACGATCATGACCGGCAATAATGGTAGGTTTTCGATCCAGTTGACAGGCGATATAGGATGAAAATTCGTCTAATGTTTGTGATGTTGCTAGTTTCCCCTGAAAACCGATAGCGGGTTCTCCAGTACCGGCAATAAATCCATCAATTTCTATATTCAGTATTTTCGCCAGTTGTACGTTATTACCAAACTCGGAATGGGCATCCAAGGGCAGATGGTAGCCAATAAGATTCATGTCATTATTGATTAACATTTTCAAACGTTGGTATTTAATGCCTGTCACTGTGGGAGCTTCGCCACGCCAGAAATACCCATGATGAACCATAAGGGCATCAGCATTGTGCTCCACAGCCGCTTCTAACAAAGCCTGACTTGCCGTTACGCCGGTCACCAGAGTATTTATCTCTGGTTTACCTTCTACCTGTAAACCATTCGGACAATAGTCCTGAAATCTCGATACTTCCAATTGCTCATCAAGATAGGCGATCAGCTCTGCTCGGGTTATCATTCAATTACTCCATAAAAACTCTGGGGTCTGTTGATCTTTCAAAGCCATCACTGCGGGAGACTCTGAAAGATCAACAGACCCTGGCCACTATACCAAACGGGAGTCGTTAAATGGATGCTGTAAGTATTATTGCGCTGAGTATGGGGGCCGCCTGGGCCAGTGGTATCAATTTATATGCTGCGGTATTTATGCTGGGTTATATGGGCACAACAGGGCATATGGTTTTGCCGACAGAGTTGCAGGTTCTCAGTGACCCTCTGGTGATGACGGCCGCAGCAGTAATGTATTGTGTGGAATTTTTCGCTGATAAAGTGCCTTGTGTCGATACCGGCTGGGACACTCTGCATACCTTTATCCGTATTCCGGCTGGTGCCATGTTGGCGGCAAGTGCAGTAGGAGATGTCAGCCCGGCAATCGAATTAACAGCAGGTCTGCTGGGCGGGAGCCTTGCTGCCGCAACCCATGCCACTAAAGCCGGCAGTAGATTAATGATCAATACCTCACCAGAACCTTTCAGCAACTGGGCAGCCTCAATTACCGAAGACTTGCTGGTGATTGCCGGTTTGTGGACGGCCCTCACTCATCCGCTGTGGTTTCTTGCGGCACTAATTGTTTTCATCATGTTAATGATTTGGTTGCTACCGCGTTTATGGCGTTTAATCAAAACGGTTTTACAATATATTGGAAGCTGGCTGGGATGGTGTGAAAAACCGCAAACGACGAAAACAGCAACAAGTGATCAATCCGCTGAAGCCATAGAGATTAAATCTGTATCCGATAAATACGAAAACTAACGTCGGCGATACACCACGCCATGTGGCGTGCGTTGCAAATCAAATGCATCGGTGTAACCACTAATCGTTTCCGAAGCACCTAAAAACAGGTACCCACCCGGGTTTAATGCCTGGGCCAAACGGGTAAGAATATCTGTCTTGCGTTGCATCGAAAAATAAATCAACACATTACGGCACAGGATGACATCAAACCGACCCAATCCAGTATAGCTTTGCAACAGATTCTGTTCCCTGAACTGAACCCGCTGTTTAACTTCATCGACAATTTGCCAGCGGCCTTCAAAGGGTTTGAAAAACTGTTGACGTCTCGCGGGGGAAATTCCTCTTATCAGGGCATGTTCTTCATAAACACCCCGTCGTGCCAATGCAAGCATGCTGTTAGAAATATCGGTGGCAATAATTTGTGTGCTTTTAAGTTTGCTATCCGGCTTTTTACGAATATATTCATTGAGGATCATACTGATCGTATAAGGCTCCTGCCCCGAAGAGCAGGCTGCTGACCAGATTCTGCAGGGTGCTGTAACCCGCGTTTCCAAATCCGCCAACGTCATTTTTTCAAATACTTCAAACGGCCCGCCATCTCTGAACCACGACGTTTCATTCGTTGTCATCGCATCAATAACCGCGTCTCGCAAATGACGTGGGTGACCACGCTGTATCGCATTTAACAGATCGGCAACTGAGGGAATATTTTCATCACGTAACAGCTTGGTGAGACGGCTGACAATTAAATATTGTTTGCCATCACCCAAAACAATGCCGCAGGCCTGTTCCAAAAAAAGTCGAAACCGTTCGTAATCGGTCTGACTAATATCATTTCCTTGTAACATACCTGAGTTTTGCCCACCTTAATTGTTTCGTTCTATAACATTTAGCGGTCAATATGCTTAAATGTTTAGCCGTTATAATTTAACCATACTCTGATTGCTTATATGCCAAAAAACAAGCCCAACATACAGCGACGCAATATTTTGATTACCGGATGTTCGAGCGGCATTGGTTTGGAGGCTGCCAGAATATTACATCGGCGGGGGCATAATGTGATTGCGACAGTCAGAAATCCTGTCGATCAAATCATGCTTTCACAAGCCGGCATCAGCAATTTATCTTGCGACTTGGCAAACAGTGAATCGATAGGCGGCATGGTTGAGGCAGCAATAAAAGCATTCGAGGGTAAAGTCGATGTGTTATTTAATAATGCTGCTTACGGTCAGCCAGGCGCAGTGGAAGATTTGACGCGGGACGCGCTCCGTGAACAATTTGAGACCAATGTGTTTGGTACTCAGGAACTGACTAACCTGGTGATAAAACAGATGCGCCAGCAGGGATCTGGCAGAATCATCTATAACAGCTCTGTATTAGGGCTCATTGCCTTACCCTATCGGGGCGCATACAACGCCAGTAAATTCGCCATCGAAGGTTTGGCTGATACCTTGCGTTTGGAGTTAAAAGGTACAGGTATTACCATTTCGCTCATCGAACCTGGCCCAATAACCAGCCAGTTCAGGCAAAATGCTTTTACCAAATATCAGCAGCATATTAATAAAGATACCAGTGCTCATAAGGCCAGCTATACAGCAATGGAAAAACGCCTGTTAACGCCAGGGCCAGCAGCACCTTTCACCCTTCCAGCCAAAGCAGTAGTTGATAAGTTAGTACATGCCATAGAAGCCGATCGACCAAAGATTCGTTATTACGTTACTTTTCCGACGTATCTGTTTGCGTATCTCAAACGCGTTTTACCTGCCAACGCTCTGGATTGGGTACTCCGCAAAGTTTCTCGTGATGAACAACAGTAGATTGCGCACATTATTTTCACTCCGTGATATGCCATAATCGCCGGCATATTGCTTCCCATGGATGAGATATAAATGGCCAGGATGTCAAAACTTCAACTTCATTGGAAAACGGCCTACAGCATTTTTTTTGGCAGTTGCCTGACCGGCTTCATCATTCTTTGCCTTATCGGTTATTTAAACTTTCAGCAGGGTCTTTTTGAAAAAACACAACTGCTGACTATCTATCTCTTGCCACTCGTATTGATTCTGCTGTTTTCTCTGGCCTTAACATTATGGGTATTGCGACGTCTATCCCAACCGTTAACTCAGATTGAACACATATCGCTGGCCCTTCCTTTATTGTCGGCAAAAAAATATCAGCAGGCCCGCCAGCTTTTATCAGAAACAACTTTCAGCAGTATTGATCAGGAAGTTATCGAGCTGTCGAACCTGACTCATCAACTGATAAATGTGCTGGATCATCTCGATCAGCACCGACGACTGCGCAATCAGCAGGTTCAGATTAAGAATCGTGAGCTGCGTAAAGATCGTGACTTCATAAAAAGCCTGCTTGATACCGCCCAGTTAATCGTTTTAACCATTGATAAAAAATTTGATATTTCGCTGTTTAACGATTATGGCGAACAAATTACCGGCTATAACAAAAATGAAATTCTCAATACCAATGTCGCCAGAATGTTTCCTGCCAGTCATTGGACTGAGGCCAATATCCATTTCAATGAATTACTGGCCGGTCATCAGCGAATAGCCCAACAAGATGCCGAACTCATTGATAAAAACGGTCTTATCCGGCAGATTTCCTGGCTGCATTCGCGCCTCGAACATGATAATCAGCAAGCGGTAATTTTATCGGTTGGCCTGGATATGACTGATAAAAAAGACGCTGAAAAACGCATTATCTGGATGGCTGAGCATGATCCTCTGACCGACTTATGTAATCGACGTAAATTTATTGAAGAGTTCGAAAAATCGCTGCGTATGGCTATTCGGTATCATCACCACAACACGCTGCTGTATCTCGATTTGGATCAATTCAAGGACATCAACGATACCAGTGGTCACCGGGCCGGTGACGAACTGTTGATTCTAGTTGCCCGTGCCCTAAAACGGGTTACCCGTTTTACTGATCTGGTTGCCAGACTGGGGGGAGACGAGTTTGCTATTTTAATGCCTGAAAGCGACTCAGCAGGTGCTATCACATTGGCAAAAAAAGTAATCCATGAGCTGAGCACCATTCAGCTCGAATATGGTGCAGTTCACCACAAAGTATCCACCAGCATCGGTATTGTGCACTTCCCGTTACAGGATGCCAGTATTCATGAACTGATGGGGTTTGCCGATCTGGCAATGTACCAGGCCAAAGCTTTTGGTAAGGGCAGTTTCCATACTTTTTCACCTGATGATCGTACCCGAGAGCAACTGCAAGCCCGAGTGTTATGGAAACATCGAATTGAACAGGCTCTGGAACAGGATCTGTTTGTGTTGTTCTATCAGCCGATTCTGGAATTGCAGACGGACAAAATAGAACACTACGAAGTTTTACTGCGAATGCGGGATCCTGGCACCGGTGAACTGCGACTACCCGGGAAATTTATTCAAATTGCTGAACAGGTCGGTTTGATTCAGCAGATAGATCATTATGTTATCCACCACGCTCTGCAGCAACTGGGGGCATTGCAAAAGCAGGGAAGAAACGTTTGTTTTGCTATAAACCTCTCTGGATTGGTTATTGATACCTCTGTGTTATTGCCTTTACTGGAAAACACAATTGCCGAACATCAAGTCAATCCCAACGGCATCATTTTTGAAATCACTGAAACAGTAGCCGTCTCTAATCTGCAGCAAGCCAAAGCCATGATGCAGGCAATAAAAGCATTAGGCTGTCGGTTTTCCCTTGATGATTTTGGCGTCGGGTTTTCCTCATTTAACTATATGCGGGAACTGCCCGTCGATATCATCAAAATTGATGGCATCTTTATTAAAAATCTGGATAAAAATGCCGATGATCAACTTTTTGTCAAAGCATTAGTTGATGTCGCCAAAGGGCTGAATCGCCAGATTACCGCTGAGTTTGTCGAAAATGCGGAAATATTAGCGCTGTTAAGAGGCTATGGGGTGGATTTTGCTCAGGGTTATCACATTGGACACCCACAACCAGCGTTGCTTGATAGTACTACCTGGTCAGAGTCAGTTTCTAAATAACATTTCGTTGATTGTGCGCCTCATGCTTGTGCAGCCGAGACACCACTTCGAATCATCTTGGTGCAAAAAACATCTTTCCACACCAACCTAAAACGCTAACCAATTGATACTAAAGCATAAAGCAAGTCAGGCATAAAACATGCTAACTGCTTACCTGTTTACATCAATTCAATCTGGAGCGTTTATGTCTTATCTCATACCAAGTGAATTTACCAAAAAAATGGTCGATGCCGGTGAATCAAAGCTCAAAATGGCTACCCGGGACGTATTAATTCGATCTTATATGGCTGGGGCTATCCTGACTCTGGCTGTGGCATTCGCGGTGACTGCTGCGGTACAGACCGGTTTGCCGATTGTTGGCGCGTTAGTTTTCCCTGTCGGATTTGTTTTACTGAATTTATTGGGCTTTGATTTGCTGACAGGTGTATTTGCATTAGTACCATTAGCCTTATTGGATAAACGTCGTGGCTGCAGCTTTAACGGGATGTTAAAAAACTGGTTACTGGTAGGCATTGGTAACCTTTTTGGTGCCTTAACCACTGCGCTGTTAGTTGGTATCGCCTGGACCTTTGCATTTACCACTGAACCCGGCGCAGCTGGTCAGGCCATAGCCAAGGCTGCTGAGGCACGGACCTTGGGATTTGCCGCACACGGCGGTGCGGGTTGGTTAACCGTTTTTGTCGCTGGCATTCTGTGTAACTGGATGGTTTCTACCGGTGTTGTCGGTGCGATGTTATCCAATTCAGTAGCCGGCAAAGTGGTCGCAATGTGGTTGCCTATTGCAGTGTTTTTTGGACTGGTTTTCGAACACGCCGTCGTTAACATGTTCCTGTTTCCGATGGGCATGCTGATGGGTGCAGATATCACCATTGCTGACTGGTTATTGTGGAATGAAATCCCGGTTATTTTCGGTAATCTTGTCGGCGGCTTGGTTCTGACTGGTGGCATGTTGTATGCCACACATTACAAAACCGGTGCACCTACCGCTGAGTTTTCAGAAAAAATGAATTGATTTCCTCGTTGGCCTGGCACCGGAAAGTGGTGTCAGGTTTTTTATTCGAACAATAGATTTTGGAGTAACAATGAATAAACTTGCTATGACGCAAGCCATCATGGTGGCAAAAGAAACGAAAGAACTGACCTGGGAAAAAATCGGTGAAGCCATTGGCATGTCATCTGAGTGGACGGCATCAGCCTGCCTTGGAATGAACAGCATGCCAGCCGATACCGCCAAAAAACTGTGTCAGTCACTGGATCTGGGCACTGAAGTGGAACTGGCTCTGCAGAAATACCCAAACAAGCAATGGGACCAAACGGTTCCTACCGATCCTTTGCTATATCGTCTCTATGAAATGATGTCGGTTTATGGTCCGACCATTAAAGAGATTGTGCATGAAAAATGTGGCGATGGTATTGTCAGTGCTATTGATTTTGCCATGAATATTGAGAAAAAACCTGATCCCAAAGGTGATCGGATTGTCATTACACTTGATGGAAAGTTTCTGCCTTATAAGTCGTGGTAAACAAAAAAAGGTGCACTGTTGATTACAACAGTGCACCTTTTAGTGTTAAGACCTGTTTATCGGTTTGGACGAGCATATACATAGACCAGATAATAGGTCATCGCTACAAAGCCTGCGCCGCCAACAATATTACCGAGAGTGACCGGAATAAGGTTGCCCATTAAACCGGCAAAATCCAACGTTGCTAACTGGGCGGCATCAAAATGTCCGGCTGCCACAATTGCCTGGTCAGTTGCTGCAAGCATCGCAATTGGGATCATGTACATATTGGCAACCGAATGTTCAAAGCCCATGGCCACAAATCCGGAGATGGGAAATAATACGGCCATCACCTTATCGGTCACACTGCGGGAGGCATACACCATCCAGCTGCTTAAACAGACCAGTACATTACAGAGTAAACCGCGTATGAAAGCCTCGGTGAGTGAATGATCTACTTTTAACAAACCAGTTTTGATGGCCGTCACCCCCACACCGTAATTTCCATCTGTCAGATAACCAGATAGATACACCAGATATACTGTAACCAGTGCACCCACCAGATTGCCGACATAGACAATACCCCAGTTACGCATTAAGGACTTGAAGCTCACCTGTCCTTTGGCATAGGCCATTACCACCAGCGTATTCCCGGTAAACAGTTCGGCTCCAGCAATTACCACCAAAATGAAGCCCAGAGCAAATACCAACCCACCTGCCAGTCTTGCAAGGCCATAGGCGGTACTAGCATCGGTTATCACCACCGTGTAATACATAGCAGCAAACGAGATAAATGCCCCAGCCATCAGGGATAGAATGACCAATGGAATAAGCGCCATATTGGCCTTATCCACACCGACGGTTTTGACTTTTTCCGCGACTTCCGCTGGCGTGAAAGCATCGACAAACTTGCCGAAATCAGACATGAGTTAGTTACCTGTGAGAAATGGGGACAAAGTCAAGCATTATATCAGTGACTTGCTGCGCTTTGCTGGGATTCCATTCCCAAATTAAGCAATGATTATTGAGGCTCAACAGGCAATACAGGCGAAATAATCTTTAACCAAAGTCTGAATCATGGTTTCATTAAACTATCGAGTTGGGTCAGTTTTACCCAACTCGATAAATGATTCCCGTTTAAACAGGGTCTGTTGCTCTTTCATCTCCGCCTCTGTTGTGAGCTGAAAAAACGTCAATCAAGGCACGAGGAGCGGCTTTTAGTTATTCTAAATAAGTGACGAGCAACGCAGACCGGCGCGCGCCTCCCTGGCGCGCC
>NZ_DFTU01000079.1:71964-84132 GCF_002379485.1 Methylophaga sp. UBA4204
AGTCACAACCCGAAGGGCTGGGACTATTTTTGCGCCCGCCTGCGTTGTCAATCACTTATGTAGTAAGGCTACAATACGTGCTTTCCGCCTTGCCGGACACAAAAATAGTCGCCAGCAGTGGTGGAGATGGAAGATAAACACGCCCTAGTGCATCAGCTCACTGGTAAAGGTTAATTCTTCATCCTGCACATCTACCTTGATAACCTGTCCGGCCACAAAGCGACCAGACAATAAAGCCTGGGCTAACGGGTTTTCCAACTCATGCTGAATGACCCGTTTTAAAGGTCTGGCCCCATAGACCGGATCAAAACCTGCTTCAGACAGCATATCCAGTGCCGCATCAGATAATTCCAGTCCCATTTCTTTTTCTGCCAGACGTTGGCGCAAATGTGACAGCTGGATATCAGCAATCGCCCGGATTTGTGATTTCTGTAACGGATGAAATACCACCACATCATCCACACGGTTAATAAACTCCGGGCGGAAATGCTGGCCAACAATTTCCATCACTGCATTTTTCATGGCGTCATAATTGTCTTCGCCGGCCATTTCCTGAATCACATTGGAACCCAGATTAGAGGTCATCACAATAACGGTGTTTCTAAAATCAACCGTCCGACCCTGTCCATCGGTCAGCCGACCGTCATCCAGTACCTGCAACAGAATATTGAATACATCCGGATGCGCTTTTTCGACCTCATCCAGCAGGATCACTGAATAAGGTTTGCGGCGCACCGCTTCCGTCAGATAACCGCCTTCTTCATAGCCGACATAACCGGGAGGTGCGCCGACCAGACGGGCAACTGAATGTTTTTCCATAAATTCGGACATATCAATTCGCACCATCGCTTCTTCAGTATCAAATAAAAACGTTGCCAGAGATTTGCATAGCTCGGTTTTACCCACCCCCGTTGGCCCTAAAAACAGGAATGAACCGTTAGGACGATTGGGATCTGATAAACCGGCACGACTGCGACGAATCGCATTTGCGACTGAGTTGACTGCTTCGTCCTGACCGATAACCCGTTCGTGCAAAGCTTCATCCATTTTCAGCAGTTTATCGCGTTCACCTTCCAGCATTTTGGACACCGGTATCCCGGTCCATTTGGAAACCACTTCAGCAATTTCTTCTTCGCCGACACGATTCCGCAGCAAGGTGAAGTCCTGCATTTCTGCCTGGGTGGCAATATCCAACTGTTTTTCTAACGCAGGGATACGGCCATATTGCAGTTCGGACATTTTTTCCAGATTACCGCTACGATTGGCCGATTCCAGTTCCAGCCGAGCTTTTTCCAGTTCTTCCTTGATGTGCTGACTACCATGTAAAGCCGCTTTTTCTGATTTCCAGACTTCTTCCAGATCGGTATATTCGCGGGCCAGTTTTTTCATTTCGGTTTCCAGCGTATCCAAACGTTTTTTGGAAGCTTCATCCGATTCTTTCTGCAACGCTACACGCTCAATTTTTAACTGAATCAAACGCCTTTCCAGCCGATCCAAAACTTCCGGCTTGGAATCAATTTCCATACGGATCCGACTGGCCGCTTCATCAATCAAATCAATGGCTTTATCCGGCAGATTCCGGTCGGTGATATAACGATGCGATAAGGTCGCTGCAGCAACGATGGCCGGATCGGTAATATCCACACCGTGATGCACTTCATAACGCTCACTCAGGCCACGCAGAATGGCAATGGTAGATTCCACACTGGGTTCGCCCACCAGCACTTTCTGGAAGCGACGTTCCAGAGCGGCATCTTTTTCAACATATTGGCGATATTCATCCAGCGTAGTCGCGCCGATACAATGCAACTCACCTCGGGCCAAAGCAGGTTTCAGCATATTACCGGCATCCATCGACCCTTCGGCTTTACCAGCACCGACCATGGTGTGAATTTCATCGATAAACAGAATGATCTGACCTTCCTGTTTAGACAGGTCACTGAGTACCGCTTTTAGACGTTCTTCAAATTCACCACGGAATTTGGCACCAGCAATTAACGATCCCATATCGAGGGAAAGCACTCGTTTGTTTTTCATGCCTTCAGGCACTTCACCGTTAACAATACGCTGGGCTAAACCTTCAACAATCGCTGTTTTACCGACGCCGGGTTCACCGATCAATACCGGATTGTTTTTGGTACGACGTTGCAAGACCTGGATGGTGCGGCGAATTTCATCATCACGACCAATCACTGGATCCAGCTTGCCACTTTCGGCACGAGCAGTTAGATCAATAGTGTATTTTTCTAGCGCCTGGCGCTGTTCTTCGGCATTTTGATCAGTCACGCGTTCGCCCCCACGAATTTTGTCTATCACGTTATTAATATTGGTTTTGTTAGCCCCATGCTTGCGTAGCAATTCACCTGTTTGATTTTTTTCCTCAACCGCAGCCAGTACCAAAAGCTCACTGGAAATAAATTGATCCTGACGTTGCTGAGCCAATTTATCCGTTTGATTTAATAATCGGTTCAAGTCTGAAGATATGCGGATATCCCCATTACCACCTTCAACTTGGGAAAAACGGTTTAACTGTGCTTCCAGATCAGCCTGATAAGCTGGAACGTTAACACCGCTTTGGGCCAGTAACGGTTTTACCGTGCCCCCTTGCTGATTTATTAACGCCAACAATAGATGGGCTGGTTCAATAATCTGATGATCGCGCCCGACCGCCAGACTTTGTGCGGCGCCAAGTGCTTCCTGGAACTTGCTGGTGAGTTTATCGATTTGCATCGTAATATCCCTGTAAAAAATAAGTTAATTACAAAATGGGGGGTACACAAGATAATCTCAAGAGGTCGAAACAGAATTTATTTTTTTGCTGAAAAGGCTAATTCATATTTCGGTCATTAAAATTTGCCAAACTGTTAAATTGCTTATCGGACTTCACTACATACTATGCTTAAACACTGGAAATTGCTGGCCTCACGTTTTTGGGGCAATTGGCTAGGATTAGCATTAATGCGATTATCCGTTTATCTCTCGCCCACCAGCAGATCACTCATTGCCTCCATTATAGGCAAGAGCTTAAGCGTATTTGCAGCTAAAAAATGTTTTGTTGCCAAACGCAATATTGCACTTTGCTTTCCGGAGTTATCAAAATCTGAACAGAAAATATTACTGAAAAAAACCTTATACAGTGTCGGCATGATGCCGCTTGAGACGGCACTCAGTTGGTGGGCCTCAGATAGATCTCTTTTAACAATCGTTGATTATGACGGTCTCGAACATCTGCAATCGGCTGTAAAGAAAGGTCGTGGTGTCATTCTAATGACCGGCCATTTTACCAGCATGGAATTGGGCGGTCGTTTGATGATGCTAAAACATCCCATGCATGTGATGTTTCACAATATGAAAAACCCACTGTTCAATCAGGTAATGCTGCACTATCGGCATAAACACAGTGAAGGTAGTCTGCTCCAAGCCGATATCAGGGGTTTATTGCGGGCGCTAAAAGCCAATAAAATCGTCTGGTATGCCCCTGATCAGGATTTCGGTGGCAAAACCTCGGTCTTTGCCAAGTTTTTTAATCTTCCAGCTGCCACGATAGTTGCCCCATCTCGTCTGGCTGAAAAATCTGGTGCAGTGGTTATACCTTTTATGCCTTGCCGTCAGCCAGATGGACGTTATTTGATGAAATTATTTCCAGCGCTGGAAAACTACCCCTCTGGTAATACTCTGCAAGATGCACAAAAGTTAAATGATTGGCTGGAAGCCCAAGTAAAACAGTACCCCGAACAGTACCTTTGGGTTCATCGCCGCTTCAAAACCCAGCCAGATGGACGCGGCAAGTTATATATCCAGCCAACCAAAAGCACCTAATTAAATGTGACAGTCACTGTCATATTTCCGACATCAGAATTACACACTTTTAAACTAAGGTTATCCCAATGAGCAAACGACTCCGTGCCAATTCATGGGGTTGATTCACCAACTTGGGAGCAATGATCAGATGAATGCATCAGTTTCAGGTGAAACCATTATCTGGCGGTTAACTGATGGAAAACCAGGTCATGAAAGTCAGTCATTGGGTCTGGCTCATGCATTGCAACGCATGCGTCCGTGTCAATTGATTGATATTCCGGTATCAGGAAAATTAGCGCCATTTTATCAATGGTTATCTGGAGTCTGGCCTGCCGGAGCAGGTTTACCGCTTCCAGATCTTATTATAGGTGCAGGTCATCGCACACATTTTTCGATGCTTGCCGCCAAGCGTGCTTATGGTGGTAAAACAGTCTTGATGATGCAGCCTAGCCTACCGGTAGGATTATTTGATCTCTGTCTTATTCCTGAGCATGACGAATACCATGGCGGTGGCAATTTTCTGCAAACCCGCGGCGTATTAAACCCATTAAATGCTACAGGTTCTCATCATGCCAATCAGTCGTTGATTATGCTCGGCGGTCCTTCTAAACACTGCGGTTGGGATAACACAGAATTGATGCAATATATTCGTAAACTGCTCTCTGATAATCCCAATACTCATTACACATTAACTACGTCTCGCCGCACACCAGCTGAAACCTTACAGTCAGTGCAATTATTGGAAGCAACCAATCTTGAAGTGGTGCCATTTGAGCAAACTGCTGCTGGATGGGTGGCGGAGCAACTGGCCAGAGTCAGTAGCGCCTGGATCAGTGAAGATTCGGTATCAATGGTCTATGAAGCACTTACGGCAAGGGTTGCGGTAGGCACTTTACCAGTGCCGGTTAAACGCCAAAACCGGGTCAGTAACGGTTTGCAAAAATTATTGACTGAGAAACTGATTGTCCGTTTTGACCATCAACAAAACTATCAACAGGCTTTACAACCGGTAAATGGCTTTATTGAAGCCGATAGATGTGCAGAATGGATTGAGGCTAATTGGTTATCACAACTGGTACCGGGTCGCGCAGCCATTGCCAACACCTAACTTTTATAGTTTATTTTGACGAAACTGACCGTTGTTCAAGTATTGCCCTCGTTGGCGTCAGGCGGCGTCGAACGTGGTACGCTGGAGGTCGGCAAGTTTTTAATTCAGCAAGGTCACCGATCTATCGTAATTTCTGCTGGCGGGCGACTGGTCAAAAAACTTACCAGGCAAGGCAGTAAACATATCAGCTGTCCTATTGGACGAAAATCCTTGCTAACGCTAAGGCAGATCCCCAAATTACGTCGTTTTTTACTCAGTGAAAAGGTAGATATTGTGCATGCCCGCTCACGGCTACCGGCATGGATTTGTTATCTCACCTTGAAAACTATCCCACATCGACAACGACCACGGTTTATTACCACCGTTCATGGCCCTTATTCAGTAAATGCATACAGCGCCATTATGACCAAAGGCGAAAAGGTCATTGTGATCTCAGAAATGATTCGTGAATACGTACTTCGCCATTACCAGGTTAATAGTGACAAGCTGCAATTAAATTACCGGGGCGTTGATACAGCAGATTTTCCTTTCGGTTATCAACCAAATGCTGCGTGGCAGACGCAATGGTATCAGCAGTTTCCGCAAACTCGCGACAAACTTCTATTATGTTTGCCCGCACGAATTACCCGTTGGAAAGGCCAGCATGATTTTATAGAGCTTATTGCAGCACTTAGCAAAATAAATCCTCAAGTTCATGGTCTGATCGTTGGCGAAACCAAGCCTGGCAAAAAACGTTATTTACAGGAAATCACCGACCGAATTGCCGAACTAAACGTGCAATCTCACATCACTTTTACTGGGCACCGCAGCGATATCCGCGACATAATGGCGATGTCGAAAATCGTATATTCGCTCTCCACAGAACCGGAGGCCTTTGGCCGCATCCCGCTTGAAGCGTTAAGCCTAGGTAAACCAGTGATTGCGTATAACCATGGTGGTGTTGCTGAACAGCTGAATCGTATATTGCCAGCCGGTCTTATTACACCCGGAGATAAAGCTGCTTTACAGGCAAAAAGTCTGCAGTGGCTGATCACACCACCTGAGGTGCCAAAAAATCAGGAGTTTTCGCTAAAAAGCATGCTGGAGAATACGCTCGCTATTTATCATTCGCTCGCAGTACCAGAAAAAGCTTCATGAAAATTGCTCAGGTACTTGCCAGCCGTGGCGACGGTGGTTTGGAAAAACATGTATACGAACTTAGTCTTGCGTTAGCTGAACGTGGCCATGAAATCACGGTTATTGCCGACCCAGTATTTATTCGAAAATTGCCAACACATATTCAAAGCATTGCCATCCCCAGCCATTACAGTCGCCACGATCCAAGGCTGTTATGGTCACTGGGAAAGTCATTTCGTCAGGGACAGTTTGATATTGTGCATGCGCAGGCAAATAAAGCCGCAACACTGGTGAATTCGTTGCGTTATTTTTTTTCAGGTCAACGTGTCGCAACTTTACACAATATCAAACGACAGCTCGGAGCTTATCGGCATTTTAATCAGGTTATTGCTGTAAGCAAGCATCTCGCAAAACCCTTTGCCGATGAAAACGTCACGGTGATTTATAACGGCATCCGAACGCCGCTCATCACAAAAGGCCTACAAGAAAAACCGAATGCATTCCCACTTTTGCTGGCAGTTGGCAGACTGGTGCCTGCTAAAGGCTTTGATGTACTCATTAAGGCGGTTGCAGATCTGCCGGTTACCTTATGGATTGCTGGCGACGGTCCGCAAAAAGAACATCTTCAATCATTGATAGATGCGCTTTCAACTACTGCAGATATCCAATTAATAGGCGATCGTCAGGATATTATTCCGTTAATGCAGCAAGCCGATGCCCTGATTATCAGCTCGCGGCGCGAAGGCTTTTCTTATGTTTTCAATGAAGCACTGCTCACACAATGCCGAGTTTTGGCAACAGATGTGCCGGTCGCCAATGAAATCTTATCGGAAGAGTTAATTGTGCCAATTGATGACCCTCAGGTATTAAAAGAGCGTCTACAAAGTTTGTTAGCTGATATGAGCCAATGGTCGGCCCTGATGCAAAAACCCTATGCTGTTGCTGAGCAATGCATGACCTTAACGGCCATGACCGATCAGACGCTGGCACTCTACCGTAAGTTGATCTCATCATGAAATCGCCTCATATTCTAGTGATAAAACATGGCGCTTTCGGTGATTTACTACAGGCAGATGGCGTATTGCATGATATTAGAGTGTATTTCGACCATGCTCGAATATCTTTACTGACCTCATCCGCCTATCAATTGCTAATGCAGCGCAGCCCCCATATCGATTTTGTCTTAACAGATAAGCGATGGCCGTTATGGCGAGTGTCAGATTGGTGGCTACTCAGAAAAACATTAAGAGAGCAGGATTTTGATCTGGTGATTGATTTGCAGAACACGCAACGCACTCGACTGTATAGAAAGCTATTATTGCCAAGATCGCCATGGGTTCAACGTGCGACTAAACATACTCCAGTCAGTGGCTTACAAGGCCAGATTGAGTTGTTGCAACAAGCAGGAATTGATAGTCAATATGCCCGGCAAGCAGATTTACGCTGGCTGGCAGATGATATGCAACAGTGGCTGACTGAGTGCGAAATTAACTCTGGTTTTATTTTATTATTGCCCGGTTGCTCGGCCAGACGTCCCGAAAAACGCTGGCCCTTCTATCCTCAACTTGCTGAAACATTAGCCACAAAAGGCATCAATGTTGTCACCGTGCTCGGGCCAGATGAAAGTCAATTAGCCGAGCAATTTAATGGCAAATTGTTAAAAGATCTCAACTGGTTTCAACTGGCCGGTGTTATTCAACAAGCCGGTTTTGTGATTGGCAACGATTCCGGCCCAAGCCATCTGGCTGCGCATCTGGGTAAGGCCGGTATGGCGATTTTTGGACCGCACAGCTGTGCCCAGCGTGCTGAAATTGAACGTAAACAATTCAAGCCTTACAGCATCAGTTCATTGTCAGAACTGAATGTCGAGACAATCATTGCTTACTTACAAGCTCAAGGTGTCGTTTCAAGCTGAATGCTCAGCAGAGGAATGCTGCAAATCAACTGTCAGTGCCCAACCAACACCTAACCAGACCAGGGCCGCCACCCAGTTGTTTAACAAGCTGATACCACCAATTAATGGCCAAAAACTCAGTAGCAAAATCGCCGAACTGATGGTCAGCAACAGCCAGCTTTTTTGTCGCCATAATGACATCAATGCCTGGTGAAAGATCGCCAACACCATCAAGCAAAATAAACTTACTCCAACAATACCGGTTTCCGCACCAATATGCAGATACAGATTATGTGGATGTGTACATTCAAGAGGAGTGTTAGCCATTACCGCTAGTTCATTACAAACAGCTTGATAACTGTGCAGACCACTACCAAACCACGGATAGTGCTGCCAAACTTCGAAGGCCCCGCGAAACACCTGGCCATAATCCGATTCCCGGAAATTCTGTAATTTTTCGACCGTACTAAACACCATCCGCTGCGATATCTCCGGTAGCAAAAACATCAAAGCAATAATGATTAAAATAAGTAGCAATCCGCCCAGCACCACCAGTTTTTGTCTGGCAGGATATTGCAGCGCCACCCCGAGTAATACCATTAAGCTAGCCGAAACACACAACATAAACGCCATGCGCTCGCCTGTGATAAAAATTAACAATAAAAAGCTCAGCAAAATACCAACGATAAACAGCACTTGCCGATAGGTAGACTGCAAACTGGAAAATACTGCTAGCGCAAGCAATAAGATAAATTCCACCCGCACCATCATAATCCCAGCCACTGGATTACGAAACGGCCCGGTCAACCGGTTTTCTGGAGCAATAGGAATACCAAACCAGTCCACACCTGTTACATATTGCCAGCCAGTATCCAAGACAATAAATAGAGATGTGAATAGCAAGGCGATGAGAAAGTGTTTTTGTCGGTCGCGGCTTGTTAATAACCAGTAAGCTAATGCTGCGGCAAATAAAGGCCAGCGCATAAAGGTAATGGCGTATAGCAAGCTATCAGACGGATCAACGCTAAGAGGTAAGTTTACAAGCAATAAATAAGCCCATAAAAGCAGACTTAAACGAAACCAGGGCTTTCTCGCCCAAAGCCAGTCATGTCGCTGAAACGACCAAATTAAAAACAGAATGCCAGTTAACAGTACAGTCAAATCGGCAATGGCCCGCGAAAATAACAATAATGCCGGTAATAACCATGGCAGTGCAGTTTGGGAGTAACGAACCCAGGTGGGAGTAGTGTCGGTTATCATCAAAGTCTTTCAGTGCAGGCAAAATAACTTCTCAGACTACCTAGGGATTAAGACACTATGATGAAAATTAGGGTCGGGGAATCGGCGTTTCGATTGTCAGAATAATATCCTGCAAACATTCTTCCATTGATTGCGGGGTGCACTGTAATGGTTGGCCCATCGTTAACAGCACCCGACTCGGTATAAAAGGTGCAGTAAACACTTTGCCCTGTGCCGCAACACCATCAATACGTACTGGAAATATCGGTGCAGCCGACCAGCTTGCCAGCCTGCCGACGCCACCCTTAATTTTTCTCGGTGGATCAGTATCCAGATGAATTTTTCCGTGGGGAAACAGCGCGATGATCTCACCCTGCTGCAATGCTCTTAAGGCCTGCCTTAACGCCTGCTCAGGGCGGCCGGAACGATCAACAGGAATACAACCTGCCTTTTTAAAAACCCAACTGACCAATGGCCGCTCATACTCTTCCCGAGCAATCAAAAAGCGTAACGGACGTTTACTGGCAGATATCAGTAATAAGGGATCAACACCAGATACATGGTTAGCGACTATAATCGCCGGGCCAGTCTCTGGCAGATTTATTTTCTGTTCCGGTAAATGCTGAATATACCGGCAGATTAAGCGAGTCCAGCCATCCAGCCAGTTAACTGACGGTCCGCCCCAATCGGCTTCAGCATGAATAATGCCGATAAGCCAGATACTGAAAGCGATTAACAGGAATAAACCAAGATAGATGATCATTCCACCTCAAACGGTTCAGGATCACCCATACCAACGCGAACCACTTCGGGTAAGTCATTTATAAACTCGACCACGGTCGTCGGCTCACTGCCACATGCTCCGCCATCAATAATCAAATCCACATGTTTACTCAATTGATCGGCTATTTCATCAGCCTCTGTCATAGGCATGGTCTCACCCGGCAAGATAAGTGTTGAACTCATTAAGGGTTCATTCAGTTCTTCCAGTAGGGCAAGGGCAATATTGTTAACCGGAATTCGTAAACCGATGGTTTTACGTTTGGGATGTTGCAATCGACGTGGCACCTCTTTAGTCGCCGGTAATACAAATGTATAGGGGCCAGGGGTATGCGCTTTAATCAAGCGGAAGACTGCATTATTGAATTTGGCGTAAACCGATAGCTCAGACAAATCCCGGCACACCAGCGTGAAATTGTGATCAGCATCCAGTTGGCGCAAACGACGAATACGATCCATAGCGCCTTTGTCACCCAAATGGCATCCCAGTGCATAGCCCGAATCGGTTGGATAAACCACCAAGCCACCACTCATTATTATTTGACAGGCTTGTTTAATCAGGCGCGGTTGCGGGTTATCCGGGTGAATTTGAAAATACTGGCTCATCTAAAACCTTCGTTAATTCTTTAGTTCGTTAATTACTTGTATATACCATAACCCATGCCGCATGACCGTCTTACTGCCATAAAGACCATACCGGTTTACAGGAAGCAGGCAATGGGAGGAAGCGTCCAAGCTCACTCCAAGTCTGTTCCGGACCATGAAAATCCGATCCACAGGAAGCAAGCAATTCATAATGTTTTGCCAGTGCTGCTACATTTCTCAGTTGATCTGGATGCTGATGGCCGGAACTAACCTCAATGGCTTGTCCGCCCGCTGTTTTAAAATCATCAATCAGCCGTCGCAGCTTGGTACCAGTCATTTTATAACGTAACGGATGAGCAATAACCGCCTGGCCGCCCGCCTCGATTATCCATTCAACTGCGGATTCCAGATCAGTCCACTGTCCCGGCACATATCCAGGTTTCCCCCTCAACAAAAAACGTTTGAAGACATCTTTCGTATTGGAGGCATGACCTTGTTCGACCAGAAATTGTGCAAAATGCAGTCGTCCTAACATGGTCTTAGATGCATATTTTCCCGCACCTTCAAGCGCGCCCGAAATACCGGATTTTTCCAAACGCTGCGCAATTTGTTCGGCTCTTTGTTGCCGATATTGGCGGATATTGGCTAAACCGTTTTGCAATTTAACGTTTTCAATATCAATGTTCAGCCCGACAATATGCACCGTGCTGCTATTCCAACTGACCGAAATTTCGACCCCGGGAATCAATGTGAGTGGCTGATCTGCGGCAGCTTCAAGCGCAGCCGTAATGCCCTCTGTACCATCATGATCAGTAAGCGCCAGCACGTCGACTCCTTGCTGAACAGCTCGTTCAACCAATGCTTTCGGAGACAATGCGCCATCAGAGGCGGTGGAATGGCAATGCAGGTCATAGTGCGTCATGGTGTTGATTTTACGTTAGAATGTGGCATCTCTGTAATAACTGAACAAAAAGATGAAACTATTTACTGATTTCCTGCCCATTATTCTGTTTTTCATTGCCTATAAATTTGGTGGCGGCGTCTACCACTGGAATGGTCAGGAATATGAGGTGGCCGGCATCTATGCTGCAACAGCGGTAATGATGGTCGCTACACTGGTTCAGGTTCTTTATGGTTTGCTGCGTCACGGCAAAGTGGAAAGACAGCATTTAATCACCTTTATTCTGGTGATGGTGCTTGGCGGGGCCACGCTCTGGTTACAGAACCCGGAATTTGTGATGTGGAAACCCACCGCGGTGAACTGGTTGTTTGCATTAGCCTTCATTGGTGCCAGAGTGTTTACCGATAAAACCCTGCTTGAACGTCTGATGGCAGCGCATATGCAATTACCAACCGTGGTCTGGTCAAGACTGAATACTGCGTGGATTCTGTTTTTTATCTTTTCCGGATTTCTGAATATTTATATCGCGTATTACTACTCAGAAGAAACCTGGGTGAACTTTAAATTATTTGGCTCTTTGGCCATTACAGTGGTATTTATTGCCGGGCAGGCTATTTATCTATCCCGTCATATAAATGGAAATAATGATTCGAAGGATGCGTCCTGATGTTATATGCCATTATCAGCGAAGATAAGCCCGATAGCCTGCAGCGGCGTATGGCTGCCCGTCCGGCTCATCTTGGT
>NZ_DFTU01000079.1:84194-91169 GCF_002379485.1 Methylophaga sp. UBA4204
CGGCTCATCTTGGTCGTATTAAGGCGTTACAGGATGAAGGTCGTTTAGTTTTGGCTGGTCCACATCCGGCAATTGACAGCGAAGATCCCGGTGAAGCCGGATTCAGTGGCAGTTTAGTGGTCGCCGAATTTGACGACTTGCAAAGCGCCCGGATTTGGGCCGAGGCCGATCCCTATATTGAGGCCGATGTGTACGCCAAAGTAACTGTTAAACCATTTCGTAAGGTCTTACCTTGAGTTTATCAACACAACAAAAACTGGAACAGGCGTTACAGCAGCTTGATCCGATTCAGTTGCAGATCACTGATGACAGTCATCTGCATGCAGGACATGCAGGCAATACTGGTGGTGGCCACTTTACGGTATTTATTGTCAGCGACGCGTTTGCCGGTTTATCTTTAA
This sequence comes from Methylophaga sp. UBA4204, assembly GCF_002379485.1. NCBI lineage: Bacteria > Pseudomonadati > Pseudomonadota > Gammaproteobacteria > Thiotrichales > Piscirickettsiaceae > Methylophaga > Methylophaga sp. UBA4204. The sequence continues at coordinate 84,596 of NZ_DFTU01000079.1, forward strand.
TCAAGCGTCACCGGCTGGTCTATGACGCAGCGGCTGAATTACTCCCCTCTGCTATTCATGCGTTAAGCATTCAAGCTAAAACGCCTGATGAACTGAAATAATTCGGGCAATGGCAACGGAAAACAGTAAAGCACAAAACCAGGCTTTTCTGGCCCAGCTGGATCGACAAAGACTACAAAAACCCTGTCAACGCATCATTGATTTACGCGGTAAAGTGACCGGTGAATGTCAGCCTTATGAATTTGGCGATGTCACCCACTATCTGGACGACCGTAGTTATTTAATACTCAAGCAGCTGGTTGAACGCATGGGGGGGCGTTACACCGTCGGTGTTTACGAAGCACTGATGCAGGCCATCCGTCAGTTTCAACAGCAATCACAACAGCAGCAACCAACTCCCGTTGAGGACGATGGCTTGTTGCTTATCCGGCTGGATAAACCGGTAAGTCGTCAGGCGCCTCGCATGCTACTGACGCTGCCGGTCACCATACAAGTGGGTGAACTTAGCTACCATGCGATGACCCTGGATGTCAGCATTGATGCTATCCGTGTCAGCATGAAGCATGTATCTGCATTGGAAAAAAACGATACCGTTAACGTCAGTTTTGAACATTTTCCCGACGCTCATAATACTGAACCCACACAAATAGCGTTTGACGTTACCCGGATGCATCATGAGGATCAGCGAACCTTTGCTGTATTACGCTTTCATGACTCGGTGGGTGATGACATTCGTCAAGCGTGGCAAAACTGGTTAAGCAATCGAAATCAGCACAGTCCTGCTGAGCTGAATAATGAAATTCTTAATCTGACCCAAAATTGTCTGTTACGTTTATACAGCCAGCAAATGCCCAGCCTGCTCTGCTGGATGGGTGAACAGCAATCGCCCAATGTCACCGCTCTCCATAGCAGCACTGTCTGTGATCAGATTTTCATCAACACACCTGACTTGTTGTCCGTCGTGAAAAGAGTGCTCTCTCATATTGAGCAAAACAATTTAAATTGCGGGTTTGTGGCGCTTCATGCTGAAAAGCTGGTGGTGATTGATGTCAGTGAAAGTGCAAGGCTAAGACAATTTTGGCCTTGGCCCGAAAAAACACAACTGTGGCATTTCAATGTAACAGCATTGGCAGTTGATGAATCAATTTATCATCCGCATTTTGATATCATGGCTCAATCGGACCCGCGCATTGCCGTTGATTTTTCACGCAAGGTTTCACAATTAAAAAATCTGATAGAAATCACCGATATTTCGGCCTGCTTGCAACAGCTGAGCAATGATGAAAAGCAAATTCATGCTGATGAAAATATCGAAAAACCGGCGGTTCTTTTTAACTTACCGCCTATCAGTTCGCTCAAAGCATTTATTCGACGCCAGCAAAGCCGCTATAACGTGCTTACCCCCGTCAATTTATTTATAAATAGCCAGGAACATGCGTCGCAAACCAACGAGGTTTCGATTAATGGATTGTCGTTATCGGTCAATGCTGATTTGCCGGTGAAGATAGGTGCCCGGGTAACCTTACATTTCACCCGTTGGCAATCACAGCGTCCGCAATTAAATTTACGTAGTGTGCCGTATGAAGTTAAGCGAGTGCAGAAGTTTGCTGAACAAACTGAACTTGGTTTGCAACGCCTGGTCACCCAATGCCCATTCGCTGTAAATCAGTTTTTTGAAAAGGCCATTAAAGATAACCAACAGTCCTTGTCGCGGCGCGAAGATGATTTATTGCAAATGCAGTACAGTCGGGTTTATCTGGATCTGCTGAGTCACGCACCGCTCAATACAGCGTTATTTTTTGGCCTGGATATTCAACAAAAACGCGTGTTGCAGGCGGTGGCTGGCCATTCTCAGTTGTTAAATCATACCGACAACAAATTATGGCAGTCGATTTCCAATTCCATTCAGCGGATCACATTACAGTTGAAAACCGTTCATACTGAAAATGTGGTGACTCATGGAATGGGACTGTATTGTTACCGCTCAGGTCATCAGCCCTGGCAGATCATCTGTGAACATGAACTGCAATCAGCAGAAGCCAAAAATCTGCTGTTGCACAGACTGTTTAATTCGGAAAGTTATTATATTTTCCATTGTCAGCTGGTCAACAACAAAACTGACTGGTTGCATGATGAGCAGGATTTGACACGTCAAATCAATGCGTTACGTAACCAAAGCGCTCATCGCATTAAAAACCTAAGGCAGATGCTATTTTCAATATTTGCTGTGGCTTATTTAACTGATATCACTAGCTTCGTCCGCGATAGCATCGATTCTTAAACTAAGCCGCCACCATCATTTTATCGATCCACACTGATCCGCTACGGATATTGCTGCGTAAGTCCACATCATTAGCTACCGCTTGGATACCTTTAAACATATCCTGCAACTGACCGGCAATGGTGAACTCATCAATGGCATATTGAATTTCACCATTTTCCACCCAGAATCCGGCAGCGCCTTGCGAATAATCACCGTTAACAATATTGACGCCCATGCCCATGGTTTCAGTCACAATCACGCCCCGATCCATCGCCTTCAGCATGTCCTGAAATGATAAATCGTTACTATCAACGGTAAGATTATGCACTCCACCCGCATTTGCGGTGGTCGTCATATTCAGACGTCGGGCTGAATAACTGTCCAGCACATAACCCTGTAATAAACCGTCGCGGATAATATCTCGATTTTGTGTCGCCACCCCTTCAGCATCAAAAGCCGAACTGCCCAGCGCCTTAAAGAGATGTGGCTGTTCATGGATATGCATAAATGATGGAAAAATCTGTTCACCCAGTTTATCCAGCAGAAAACTGGATTTACGATACAAAGCACTGCCTCGAATTCCGCCCACCAGCTGACCAAATAACGATGAGGCAATTTCAGCAGCAAAAATAACCGGGTAATGACCGGTCTCAATTTCACGGGTATTGAGCCGTTTCAACGTTTGCTCAGCGGCTTTGCGACCCACCGAAACAGCAGAAGTCAGATCCTGACTGTCACGGGCAACGTCATACCAGTAATCCCGTTGCATACCGGTCTCATCACGGGCGATTAATGTACATGACAAACTATGGCGAGTGGATTGCGTCTGACCGATAAAACCGTGACTGTTGGCATAAATCCGCTGACCTTCATGTGACGAAACACTGGCCCCTTCTGAGTTACTGATTAACGAATCAAAATCGCGACCGGCCTGCTCACATTCCATTGCAAGTGCAATCGCCTGTTCCGGAGACAACTCCCAAGGGTAGTACAAATGCAGATCCGGAAAGGAGGTAGCCATTAATGACGCATCGGCCAACCCGGCAAATTTATCTTCCTGAGTGTGCTTTGCAATACTGCAGGCCATCGCCACTGTTTCGTGAATGGCTTCAGGCCGCAAATCGGATGTACTGGCAGAAGCTTTGCTTTGCCCCAGATACACCGTTACGCCAAGCCCGGTATCTTTGTTGTGCTCCAGCGTTTCAATTTCAGCCTGACGCACATTTACCGATAAACCCAGACTTTGACTGATACCCACTTCGGCAGCAGATGCCCCCAGCTTTTTAGCCGCATCCAGCGCCTGCTGCGCTGCATTTGTTAAGATTGATGCGTCAAGTTTACTCATATGATCAAATTAACCTCTTCGATATTCTGTCCATGTTTTTGAAAGCCCCGCATTTCCAAAACACCGCGTGTATTCAATGAAATAATCAGATATAACGCCTGTGGATAGTCTGCAACATCCTCGTCAATAACCGACGGTAATGCTGGAGCATCGGGATGAGAGTGATAAATGGCGAACAGTTCCTGATTGCGTTCTTTCATTTCTTTTAATGCGGCCAACTGTTCACTGGCACTTAATGCAAATAACACGCTGGCATCGGTTTTGACGCTGTCTACCGGATAACACATACAGCGTTGTCCATGGCGGCCTATTAACCCGGAAATTTCCTGCTGCGGTGAAAGTTGTGCTTCATGTAATAGCTCATTCACCAATGTTCGCGGTAAACGTATCGTCGTTTTTGCTGTCATTTAGCTATTCTCATTATCGTGACATACCGGGCAGGCCGGATCCTGTTTTAACGTCATTTCTCTTATCTGCATTGACTGCGCATCAACCAATAATAAACGACCATTGAGGGACGTTCCTGTATTGGCCAGCAATTTGAGTGTTTCAATCGCCTGAATGGATCCCATCATGCCCAGTAATGGTGAGAGCACCCCGCTCTCCGCACAGCTTTGCTGAATATCGCCACCATTATCATCGTACAAACAACGATAACACGGTGCATTGGCTTGTCGGGCATCATAAACTGAAACCTGTCCTTCCCATCGAATAGCCGCAGCTGACACCAACGGTGTTCTGGTTTTCTTACTCACCCGGTTGAGCAGAAAACGACTACTGAAATTATCGGTGCAATCGACAATCACGTCAGCAAGCGTTGCCTGCTGGGTTAACTCGGCTTCGTTCAGGCGATGCTCAATGGTTTCAACTTTAATTGTGTCATTCAAACTTTGCAAAGTCGCCGCAGCTGAATGTGTTTTTGTTTTGCCTACAGACGTCTGTCGATGCACGATTTGCCGCTGCAGATTGGTCAGCTCAACAATGTCGTCATCCACCAGCACTAGATGCCCAACACCTGCAGCCGCCAGATACAACGCTACTGGCGATCCTAATCCTCCCAGCCCAATGACCAGAACGCGGCTTTCCAAAACGCGCTGTTGGCCGGTGATGTCAAAATTCGGCAAAAGAATATGGCGGCTGTAACGCAGCAACTGTTCATCATTCATCAGCAGTATATTACCTGAATTCGCGGCTTACGGAGCGTTTGCCAATGACCACGCGATCCTGCTGACCATAATCCTGAAAAGCCTGTATCTCACTAAAGCCTGCTTGCTGGAACAATGCTTGAACGGCCTGCGACTGATCATAACCATGCTCTATCATTAACCAGCCGTTCGACTTTATTACCCGCGATGATTGATGGACCAGCTGCCGGATATCATCCAGACCATCAGCCCCGGAAGCTAATGCTGTCAAGGGTTCAAAGCGTAAATCGCCATCGGTTAAATGAGGGTCATCTGAACGAATATAAGGTGGATTGGAAATAATGATGTCCAGAGCTTCAGGCTGTATGGCATCTAACCATTGGCCGCGAACAAAATGTATGTCTAGATGGTTTTTTACCGCATTCTGTTTAGCCTGCATCAAGGCCGGCTGAGAATAATCCGTTGCCAGCATCCAGATATCATGACATTCCGCTTTAATTGCCAATGCAATAGCCCCACTGCCGGTTCCAAGATCGGCAATACACATTCCCGGCTGAATTTTTTCCAGAGCCAGTGACACCAGTAACTCGGTGTCAGGTCGTGGGATCAGGGTATGCTGATTGACCTCAATATCCAATGACCAGAAGCCTCGGCTGCCGGTCAAGTGGGCAATCGGAGTGCCTTGCCGGCGCTGCTCCACCAGTGAAACAAAGTTCTGTTGCTCGGGTGATGTAAGTTGTTGTTCCGGATAACTGATCAATCGTGATGGTGCGCACTGCAATACATGACATAACAGACTTTCAATATCCTGTCGCAGCGTTTGACTCGCGACCAGTTGCAATCTGGCCCATTGCAAAGCCTGTTGAATCGTCATTGTTTTACTAATTCGTCAAATCAGAATAAATTGATTTGTAACAACGCTAATACCCCCGCCGCCAGCGCGATCATTAATAAAGCATTGGTAATACGCTGCCGCTTAATCAGCTGATTTTGCTGTAACAGCAGTTGAGCCAGTTCCTGCTTGAGAGTTTCGGTCATTGGATCGACCGAGTCAGGCATTGCGGACAGCTGCTCGGCTATTGCTGTTTCAATGCTGGGTTGCAGTGCCGTCACCAGTTGTTGTTCAATCGTGTGTTGCTGACTGGCCAACCAGCGCTCGGTTTGAGCAGTTACTTGCTGTTGCCAGTGATTGGACTGATTCAGGTTTTGCATTGCTGTTTCAGCGGCATCAGAGGCTTTTTCCAGCAATACCGTCTGCATTTGTTCCGTTTGCGTATTGAGTTGATGCTGAACCTTTTCCTGCACTTCACCACTGATCTGCTGACTTATCTCAGTAGACAGCCTTGCCGCTAATCCATCCAGTTTTTCATCAATCAACTGCCTGGCGATATTTTCTGCAATCTGCTGACTACGCTGCTCTGTTTGCTGTTGAGCTTGTTGTAACCAGCTTGGTAATAATGATTGCTCAACCTCAGCTGTAATTTCCTCTATGGACGGAATTGAGGGAATTTCAACAGGCTGTAAAGGCTCGGCTACAGAGGGTTGTTTTTCTTCTGTGGTCACTGATGGTGATGATAAGGCAGCTAAAATCGATTGTAGTTGTTGCGCTTCAGGTGGTTTGGACAATAAAGCCAATACACCACTGTCGTGTGCAGACAGTTTATCCGCTTCACTGTCATTACTTGTGCAAAGAACCACCGGAATGGATTGCCAGCGGGCATCGTTTTTTATCTGACGGGTTGCTGTCAGACCATCCATGCCCGGCATCATCAAATCCATAAAAATGATTAATGGCGTTTGATCACTGGTTTCCAGCCAGAA
>NZ_DFTU01000079.1:91235-94987 GCF_002379485.1 Methylophaga sp. UBA4204
AATTAACGGCGTTTGTTCACTGGTATCCAGCCAGGACAAGGCTTCATCAGCGCTACCCTGCTCAACCACTGAAAATCCAGAAGATTGCAACAGTTTGCAAAGCATCATGCGGGCAACACGAGAATCATCAACGACTAATGCAAGTTTGGTGGTCATACCTTCTACCTCTGATGACTTAACTGTAACGGTGCGGATCCAGTTGGATCGTTTTGACGCGTTTGCCCAACATAACGATTTCACCACGATAACGTTGTTGCATATCACTGGCAAACTCAAAAAAATAAGTACGTTCTAATTGCATTCTGCCGGTCGAACCTCGTTTGAGACGGATTTTTTGCCAGGCCACGGTATCGTTGAGAAAACTCACTCCCATCGACTGACAATATTGACTGGCAACCTTGCTGGCATGTTCCGCAACGCCGCGGCTGTCCCACCATATCCAGCCTATGACCGCCAGAATCAACAACACAATGGTACTATCATTCACGCGATATCTCCCCAGCCAGCCTGCACCATCGCTAATGCTGCTGCAGAAGCGGTTTCGGTTCTCAGAATTCTCGGCCCTAATGTAATACCGGTGAACCCCGCATCATTTGCCCGTTGTACCTCTATTTCACTCAGGCCACCTTCGGGACCAATCAGTAAAGCGATCTGCTGGGCTTTTTTTATACTGGAAAAACTTTTTATCGCCTCTGGATCCAACACCAGCTTGCAGGCATCGTTCACATTTTCCAAAGCGGCATCTATTGACGTGATGGGCAATAACTCAGGCAAATAACTTCTGCCGCTTTGCTCACAGGCACTGATAATGACACCTTGCCAATGATTTATTCTTTTCTCGGCACGATCCCCGGAAAGTTGCACATTACAGCGCTCGGTCACCACCGGCATAATACGTTTCACGCCAAGCTCAACCGCTTTCTGTATGGCGTAATCCATCCGTTCACCTCTTGAAATACCCTGCATCAACAGGATATCTAATTGAGACTCGTTATCTGTGTGTATTTGCTGTTTAAGGCTGACGGTTGCCTGACGCTTATCAACCTGCTCCAGCTGCGCCTGATATTCCAGGCCCTGCCCATCAAATAAATTCAATAAAGCACCAGGCTTCATGCGAAGTACCTGCACGGCATGGCGGAAAACCTCATCTGGCAACTGCATTGGTGAATTGGCAGGCACTAGAGACGCGCAATAAAAACGGGAAACACGCATAAACAAGCTTCAACTGACAAAATGAATCAGCAGTTTACAGACTGCATCACAGAGTTTGAATAATAAACCTTAAATGGCTGATATACTTTTTGCCATGGATACCGACCTCGCCAAACTTCAAAACTGCCTGACTGACACAGTTCAGCAGCATTTGATGCCATTATTCAATACTGTCAGCCGTCAGTATAAACATGATGGCAGCGTGGTTACCGTTGCAGATAAATTGATGCAGCAGACCATCACTGAGGTTTTGCAGCGGGATTTCCCGGATATCAAATTGCTGGGCGAGGAAATGACCGCCCTTCAACAAGCTGAATTACTCGACAGTAATGACGCACTTTGGTGTCTCGATCCAATAGACGGCACCAGTAATTTTGCCGCCGGCATGCCTTTCTTTTCCATTTCCCTTGCCCTTATTGAAAAGGGCGAAGTAACGCTTGGGTTGGTTTATGACCCAGTAATGAATGAGTGTTTTGCGGCAAAAAAAGGTGCAGGAGCATGGCTTAATGGTCAGCGATTAAAAGCTGAAATTTCCGGGCTTGCACTTAATCAGACATTGGCCATCATAGATTTCAAACGTTTACCCATATCCCTTTCTCAACGACTGGTTGAAGAAAAGCCTTATGGGTCACAACGCAGTCTTGGCTCAATTGCCTTGGAGCTATGTTGGCTGGCTGCGGGACGTGCCCAATTGTATTTGCATGGACGGCAGCAAATTTGGGATTATGCTGCAGCGCAGCTGGTTATTCAGGAAGCTGGTGCATTTGCCTGTACCTTGGATAATGAGCCGGTGTTCAGCCGCAGTTTAACTCCCCGTTCAACCTGTGCAGCCAGCGATGAAAACCTGTTTGCCGCCTGGCGTGATTACCTGCATGTACCGCGTAGTGATGGCTGAATTATTTCTCGAAGTAAACTGGCCTGCTCCAAAACATATTAGAGCAATTACCACCACTCGAAACGGTGGACAGAGCACGGGTCCCTATTTTTCGTTAAATTTGGGCGATCATGTTGGCGATAATCCGGAGGTGGTAACGGCTAACCGACAGAGACTATTTGAAAAGGCTTTATTACCAGCCGAGCCGTTATGGCTTAAGCAAACCCATAGCACCGACGTTATCGATGCAAACCTTTGGCAAGCCGATATTGAAGCCGATGCCATTATCAGTGATTCACCAGACACTGTCTGCACGGTAATGACAGCAGATTGTTTACCATTATTAATAACGGATAAATCAGGTACCCAGGTGGCTGCTGTTCACGCTGGCTGGCGTGGTTTAAAAAACGGCATTATTGAAAACACATTGGCCCAGTTCAAAGCGCCATCATCAGAGATCATTGTCTGGCTGGGCCCTGCGATTGGCCCACAGGCTTTTGAAGTTGGGCCGGAAGTTAAAGCTGGATTTGTGGTAATGGATGCTGCAGCTGAATCGGCTTTTATCTCAACACATACCGATCGTTATTTGGCAGATATTTATCTACTCGCCAGACAACGCCTGATTGCGCAAGGCGTAACTGCAATCTATGGAGGGGAAAATTGTACCTTCACTGAAAAACAGCGTTTTTTCTCGTTTCGCCGCGATGGTGTTACCGGGCGAATGGCATCACTGATATGGATAGCAGCTGAATAAGGTATGATTTGCGCATTATTTTTGTCGGTCAGGTGCATATGGACTTATTAATCTGGATTATCATTTTCAGTATTCTGGGGGGGCTGCTAAGCGTAATAATTGCGTCAAGTTTTCTGCTATTACCCACCAATACTCGCCAACACGCAGTGCCACATCTGGTCAGTTTTGCCATTGGAGCCTTGCTTGGTGCCTCCTTCCTGGGTTTGCTACCGCATGCGATTGAGCACGAATTTGTGGTTGATCCACATAATATCGGGCTGACATTACTGATTGGTTTATTGAGTTTTTTCCTGTTGGAAAAAATGGTGTTATGGCGTCACTGCCACAGCCATCATGGTCATGAAAATATTCCAGAACTAGGTGAGGATCACCATCACCACCATCATCAGGAAGATACCAAAAAAGCCGCTGGCGCTTTAATTTTGATTGGCGATGCCATTCACAACTTTGTTGATGGTGTGTTGATTGCCGCCGCATTTTTAACGGATGTACATCTGGGGATTGTCACCGCATTGGCGATTGCTGCACATGAGATCCCCCAGGAACTGGGTGACTTTGTCATCTTGTTGCACAGTGGTTACTCACGGCGCAAAGCACTTTATTTCAATATGCTTTCCAGTCTGGCAACGGTAGTCGGTGCTGTAGCCGCTTACTTCCTGTTGGCTGATATGCAGCACATTCTGCCGTATATCCTGGTTGTTGCGGCTTCCAGCTTTATTTATATCGCTGTGGCCGATTTAATTCCGGGCCTGCACAGCAAAGTAAAGCCTTCCGAAACATTCCAGCAAATCTCCTTGATTGCTGCAGGGGTGGTGTTTATTTATCTGGCGCATAGCACGCTGCATTAATGCCAGCTAAACACGATATATTGGTCATCGGGCCCTCCTGGGTCGGTGATATGGTGATGGCGCA
>NZ_DFTU01000079.1:95068-103722 GCF_002379485.1 Methylophaga sp. UBA4204
GCGCTTAAGCAGCGTTATCCCGATGGCAATATTGATGTGCTGGCGCCGGAATGGACCCGTCCCTTACTGGCGCGTATGCCTGAAATCCGCGAAGCGATTAGCATGCCGGTAACCCATGGTGTGTTTGGCTGGAAACAACGGCGGCAAATAGGTCTGGGCTTGCGGCATAAAAAATATGATCAGTCTATTGTGCTGCCGAACTCCTGGAAATCGGCGCTTATTCCCTGGTTTGCCCAAATACCAACTCGCACCGGCTGGCTTGGCGAAATGCGTTATGGATTGCTTAATGATCCTCGCAAACTCAATAAACAAGCTTTACCGTTAATGGTGCAACGTTTTGTATCGCTGGCACACCCGGCCAGTCAGGCACATATTGCACCGGAATATTTTCCCCCAAAAATGATTGCCGAAGCTGTATCCAATGAACTGGCTCCAGTTAAATCGCCAAATCAGAAACGTCTGGTTTTATGTCCGGGCGCTGAATTTGGCCCAGCAAAACAATGGCCAGCGACTCATTACGCAGAGCTGGGTGAGCAGCTTACGCAGCAAGGCTGGCAAGTTTTGATTATGGGCTCTAAAGCCGATACAGCGGTAGGTGAACAGATCGTTGCAGGTATAACCGATAAACAGAATGTTGTGAATCTATGTGGCAAAACCAAACTGGGCGAAGCCATAGATTTAATTGCCACAGCCGATCAGGTTGTCAGTAATGATTCCGGCTTAATGCATATTGCTGCTGCACTCAATAAACCTTTAATCGCGATTTACGGCCCGACATCGCCAGCCTTTACCCCACCGCTCTCTGATAATGCCCAACTGGTGCAGATTCCTATTGAGTGTAGCCCCTGTTTTCAGCGGACTTGTCCGTTAGGTCATCACAAATGTATGCAGGATATTTCTTCTGCCACCATAACCAAAATGATTTTAACAAATTGATTTTTATCATCACCTTAAAATAAAAAGAGTAAGGGATTAAAATGTGGCAAGGTTACTAAATGGTGAATAAGTAATGACGGATATTGAAGAAAACATCTCTATTGATAATGACGATACGACCTACATTCTTCAAATTTGTCACTGTTATTATGATCCATTTCTTGATTGTGCCCGTCAATTTTCCGCGATATTTAAAGGGACAAAATATCGGATAGTAACTGTATTTATGACAGGTGAACCAGACGATGCTGTTGCAAAAGCAGCAGATTCGGATGAAGTCATTTTTCTGGGACACTCCAGCAAAAAACTACGGGGCTTAAAACTTCAAGTTATTCGTGAAATTCACCAAATTGCAAAACAATATCCTTTTGAGTTTTGTATCGCGCACCGGGCTAAATCTGCTTACGTAGGTTTATTAGCTACAAAATTACCGATTTATAGTATCCGGCATAGCTTTGGGGACTTTGACCGTGCCAGCAGGCGCTGGATGATCAATCGTTTCCAACATCGAGTTACAATTCTGGCTGTATCGAATGCAGTTCGAGATGAAATTCGGCTTAATTTATCTCACTGGCCAGCAGAGCAAATTGTCACTTTCTATAATCACCTTGATGTTGAAAAAGTTCGAAATGAACTCCTACCCCGTAGTCTGGCCAGGGAGGCATTGAAATTATCGGACACCGCATGGGTAGTAGGAAGTGTTGGCAGGCTGCACCCTGATAAGGATCCCAAAACTTTGATTCGGGGATTTGCCTTAGCGCTTGAAAGATTACCAGAACAGTCGCTATTGGTCATGATTGGTACAGGCCGACTTGAAAACGAGCTCAAAAAATTAATCCATTCATTGGGCATTGAAAATAATGTGTTGTTACTCGGCAAAATTCCTTTAGCAAGACAGTATTTCAATGCTTTCGACTGTTTCGTTTTAGCATCAGATCACGAACCGTTTGGTATGGTTCTATTAGAAGCTATGGCAGCAAACCTGCCGATTATCAGTTCAGATTGTGGTGGTGCACCAGAGGTTGTAGGTGATACAGGTTTATTATTTAAACTTGGAGATGCAGATGAGCTTGCCGATAAGATTGCTGAGCTGGCAAATGGTGAGAATAAGCCCAAAAGTTTAACTCAGCAACGACTTGAAAACTATTTTTCTGATGAATCAGCAAAACATACATTTTTCAGTCAGATACTTAAATCTGATCACTCAGAACTATTGAAATAAATTAGTTTGCATCGACAATTGGGGTGCCTGACCAGTTTATAGTCTTTTTAATAGTTTCTCTTTTGCTTTGCCATTCTTCAGCCAGAATTAAAGCAAAAGGTAACCACAGCATTAACCAAACTTCATCAGGATTATTGATAATACTGTTACTATCCAGCATCAAGGTGAAAACCCCGGCAAAAAGAAATCCACCCCACCAGTTTTTTTGCTGCCATGCTATATTTAAAACACTAAGAATCATGATAGAAAACATCATTAATGGCACAATACCAAAGTGATAAAGTAAATTCACAAGTATATTGTGAGTGATAAATACCTCACTTCCATCAGGCTGCCATACCAAGTGTGGGGAGGGTGTTTCTGGAAAACCACACCCCAGCAATATTCCACAGTCTCGCCACGCTAACAGGTAGCCATTCCAGATAGCCAAACGATGCGAATCACCACGCTCAATCAGTTCGGTAGATTGGCCAGCCAAATCAAACATTGGAATCGATATAACCAATAATGTCAGTAAACCTGCAACCAGAAATATCAGTCCTTTATAACCGAAACCTCTTACCATACAGATCAACATAAAAGCATTCCATACTCCCATCCCGACAAGACCAGTGCGACTCTGGAGGATTAAAGTAATGGCCAAAAATGCCAAAACAAAACCAATGAGCCCTTCCCAAAGGTTTCTATTTTTAATCCAGTGCGGACCAACTATAAACAAGCTACAACTAATAAACATACTGATCTGAATAGGACTGTAGAGTCTTGATATACCGGGATTCAGACGAGTCCCGAATGGTTCGTTGCCAATTAAATAAAAGGAAATAGCGCAGGCAGCAGTGTAAAGCAGCCCCCCCCAGAACAACATTCTGGCAAAGGTTTTACTGCTGAAAAAGTTTGGGTCTACAAAGCGAGATATTGAATAAACAAATACCAGAACATATAGGGCATGAATGATTGCCCTAGTATGATAAAAAGCGGAATAAAAGGTAATGACCGAGCATAAAATCAAAAAAATCCATTCCGTTGAATTTATTGGCTTAAGTAATTTATAGTTTCTCAGTAAAAGATAAAGCCCAGGAATGGCAATGAAGATGTAATAAAAATTGTTCACCATTTTACTGGTAGGTAACACTAAAAAAGATGTCACAAATAATGCCAGCATCCAACTGAAATAGGTTCTAACGGTCATTCAAAAGTCTCTCGATTAGAGATTGGTACTCATTTCGATAACGTTGTAAAGAGAAGTGGGTCTGTAAGTATTTAAAGGACTGATCTCCTAATTCTGCTCTTTGTTCTGGAGTTAACTTCAAACAATCACTCAGCACTTTTGCTAAATCATCAGGGTTTTGAACCTCAAAACACTTGCCGCCAGCCGGACGAACAATGTAATCCATAGAGGGAATTGATGTCGTCAGTATGGGAAGTTTTGCCGTCATCGCTTCCATTAATGCCAGCGGCAGACCTTCACTATGAGAAGGCATAATCCAAATATCAAAAGCCTTTACATAACGAGCGGCTCCATCTACGTTACCTAAAAGAAATACTTTCCCTGATAATCCTAGACTCGCAATTTCAGCTTCTAGTGTTTTACGTTCTTTACCTTCACCAATAATTGCTATTAAGACATCGGGGAACTGCTGATGGATCTTGGCAAAACCTCTTATCAGGTCGATATGGCCTTTACGCTTATCAAGCCTTCCTATCGTGCCCACAATGGTCTTTGCCGTTGGCAAGTCGAGTGTTTTTCTGGAAACGTCTGCTGGATAGAGCAGCGATAGCATCTGTTGGGAATCGATCGCATTTTCTACAACTGTGACATTGCGTTCATTAAAACCGCAATTAAGCGCAAAAAGTCCTTGTCGAACTGATTCTGAAACTGCAACAAAATGCCATTTATGTGCAATTAACCTGACCATCAATCTTCGCATAAATGGCCGATAATCACTAAGGATGTGCACAACCGAAACACATTTAGGTCGGCCAATAAGCAAATGTAACCAGACCATTAAAGAGGTAGGTTTGAATCGGTTGCAAATTACAACATCAAAGTGTTCTCTTCTAAAGATCTTAAATAATTCGTAGAGAGCTCGCAGCCTCAAACCCCTAAGATTTTTTTTTGGCAAATCGAGATAGATGGTTCTTTCCGCACAGCTCTCTTTTTCGCCGGGTTGGGGTTTACCTGTAACAAATAAAGTTGTGGTAGCGAATTTTTCAGGTGGAAGTGCTTTGATTACCTGTTCCGCGAGGTCAGCTACATCAATCGGCTTTATGTTGTAACCTTGATGCAGTTGAAGGACAGAAATATCTCGTTTTGCCATCTAATTTGCTTTGTTGGAAATCCCCAAATTATACAGCATAATCCCCCGTTGGACTTTCATAAGCTAGACATAGAACTTTATGTTCATAGAACAACAGTATGTTTCACATAATGTCGAATACTGGAAGTGCAAAGTATTAATTTTTTAGTTTGGACTTAATTGAACAATGCAACACCAAAAGATCATCAAAATCATTCCATATTTTGGTCAATGGCCAGAATGGTTCGAGTTATATTTGTTAAGCTGCATGCATAATCCCGACATTGATTGGTTGTTTTATACTGATTGCCAAATTCCAGAAAAAAGTCCACGTAATGTACGGTTTGTTAATATAAGTTTCCTTGACTACAAAAAACTTATAAGCGAACGGTTAGGAATAAATTTTTCGTCACCAGCCCCTTTCAAACTATGTGATGTTCGACCTGCATATGGATTCGTACATCAAGATGAGATTGATAGTTATGATTTTTATGCCTACGGTGATATAGACATAATATACGGACAGATTCGTCAATTTATTACCGATGAAATGCTTGATAGATATGATGTAATAGGAACCCATAACCGTCGTCTTTCTGGACACTTCAGTCTATTTAGGAATACCGAGCAAAACCGACAAGCTTTTCGAAAAATCCCAGATTGGCAAAAGTTAATGGAAATGGACGAACATATCGGATTAGATGAATCAAAATTTTCCAAGCTGTTTGTCCGCCATAAAAATCATCCTTTGTGGCTCCGAAAATTATGGTCATACAGCTCACGCTATCAAAGGCGGGTTTTATATAAAGAACAGTTTAGTACCGTTCTCTCACCAATTAAGTGGATTGATGGAAGCTCAGAGCATCCACAGCAATGGTTCTGGAAAGATGGTCATCTAACCAATGATAGAGATAACAGGGAATTTATGTATCTCCACTTCATGAACTGGAAATCGAATCGCTGGTTACCCAAAAATCTGCGTGATGCACCAGCAGCATGGACTTCACTGGATAAATTGGTGCAAATCGATATCGAGCAAGCTCGTAAAAATGGTTTTCAGATCTCCCCGCAAGGCTTTACTCCGATTAATCCTGGCAAACTGAAAGGTTAAATGGTTCACGCCCTCTACGCTTGATATACTGAACAATATTTTTACGCAACTCGAAGATAATTTATGATTGTTTTAGGCCTTTCCGGCGCGGTAAATCACGACGCCTCAGCTGCTTTATATATTGATGGAAAACTCGTGGCGGCTGCAGAAGAAGAGCGCTTCCTCCGTGACAAACATGCCAAGGGAAAGATGGCTTATGAAGCCACCAGATACTGCCTTGAGCAAGCAGGTATCCGTCCCGATGAAATCGATATTGTCGCGTTTCCTTATGCGCAGATTGGCCTGCAATCACCTGCTCGCTGGCATTACGCCAAACGTCACTGGTACGCGCCTGACAGAGCATTAACTGCTTTATTCTCTGGTAATCGTCGTTACTGGCGTAATCACAAAAACGTGATGAAACTGCTTGATGATTTAGGGATTGATTCCAAACGCGTCAAATTTGTCCCGGTTGAACACCATCTGGCCCATGCCAGCAGCGCTTATCATCTGAGTGGTTTTCAAGAAAAAACCGCGATTATCGGCATTGATGGTAAAGGTGAATACGCCACAACGTTTTTTGGTTATGGCGAAAACGGCAAAATTCACAAAATCAAAGAGTTTTATGACCCGGATTCACTCGGCGGCGTTTATGGTGCGATGACTGAATATCTCGGTTTTGAAATGCTTGATGGCGAATTCAAGGTTATGGGCATGGCGCCTTATGGCGATCCGAACCGTTTTGATTTTTCACGTTTGATTTATTGTGAAAACGGCGAATTCAAGGTCAATACCAAATTAGTGAATACCGTGGGTTTCCGCCGTTATAAAAAAGGTGGCAAAGGTTATTTTTTCAGCCCTGAACTCATTGAATGGTTAGGCCCAATGCGTGAAGGTGATGAAAAAGACGAGCCTTACATCGATTATGCCGCCAGCATCCAGGCATTGCTGGAAAAATGTGCTTTGCATCTGATTGATTATTACCTGGGCGATATTATTCGTGAAACAGGTAAAGTGGCTTATGCCGGTGGTGTGGCTTTAAACGTCAAACTTAACCAGCGCATTATTGCCATGCCCGGCGTCAAAGAACTGTTTGTACAACCTGCTTCCAGTGATGCGGGTACGGCGATTGGTGCGGCCAGTTATGCTTCACAACTGGCTGGTGTACCAGTCGAGAAAATGGAGCATGTTTATCTTGGTCCATCCTATACCACTCAACAATGTATTGATGCTTGTGAACGTTATACTCAACCTGTCAGCTGGCAATATCTAAATGATGTTTGTGGGGACACGGCAAAAATTCTAGCCGATGGTAATCCAGTTGCCTGGTTTCAGGGTCGTATGGAGTTTGGACCGCGTGCATTGGGTAATCGAAGCATTTTGGGTTCACCAAACCATTCTGGTGTTGCTGATCGTATTAACGCACAGATTAAATATCGTGAACGCTGGCGCCCGTTCTGCCCAAGTATGCTGGATAGAGTAGCGCCGGAAATTCTGCAGACCGAGCATCCAAGCCCATATATGACGTTTACCTTTGATGTGGCGGAAAGCTGGAAATCACGGATTCCGGAAGTCGTTCATGAAGATGGTACTGCCCGTGCTCAGATTGTCACCCGATCGACCAATGCACGTTATTACGAACTGATTGAAGAAATGGAAAAACTGACCGGCAATGCGGTGGTGCTGAATACCTCATTGAATCGTCGTGGCGAACCGATGGTTTGCAGCCCAACGGATGCGTTGAATATGTTCTTCGGTTCCGATCTGCAATATCTGGTGATGGAAGATATTCTGATCACCAAAGTTTAACTATTACGCATAATTTTTTTGGTGATGCTTTCAATTTTTTTAATTGAAATAAATGGTCGCCAGATGTGTTCGCCACCAAATTTCAGAGTAATAATTGGTGAAACGACATTTCCCAGGTTATAACCTGGACGCCATACGAAGTTTTTATTTTTACGGGTAATGGTTATTGTGGGGATACCTAGCATTGCTGCAAGGTGTCCTCCACCTGAATCATTGCTAATCACCACTTTAGCTGATCGCAGATATTCTATTAAATGTGCGATTTCCTGAAATGTTTTAACGTTTATTGTCCCAAACTTATCTTCTAACAATTCTTTTTCATGGGGCATAACAATAACTTCTACTTGAAACCCCATGCTCACTAGCTGGTTTGCAAGTTT
This sequence comes from Methylophaga sp. UBA4204, assembly GCF_002379485.1. Taxonomy (NCBI): domain Bacteria; kingdom Pseudomonadati; phylum Pseudomonadota; class Gammaproteobacteria; order Thiotrichales; family Piscirickettsiaceae; genus Methylophaga; species Methylophaga sp. UBA4204. Next base: position 102,803 of record NZ_DFTU01000079.1, read on the forward strand.
ATTAAAGCCTTTGATAGAAAAGTTCTTTTTAGGATTTGGCGTAGTTGGAAAGACCACCACTAAATTTTTAACTTGCTTTGGCTGATGGAAAGTAACTGCAGGTAACGATGAATCGGCTTTAACCCCTAATACCTCCAGCCCATACTCATCAACCCAGTCAACCATACTTTTGGTGCTGTTTTTATCTAAACAAAGTGGACGATTAGTAAAAGTACCTGATGATTGAGAAATTAAATCTTTATTTGAAAAAGTTTTAGTTGGAAGGCTTTTAGAATAATTCTTTGATGTGAAAAGTAATATATTTTTCGAAGCTTCTAAATCCACTAAATGCTTTTTTACCCACGGCGACAAGACATCCAGAAGGATCAGATCATACGTTGATATTAAATTCTCAGGATCATTAGGCAAATTCCCAAGCGTAAGCCAAGGGAAGTTTAATGTTGCTGAAGTAATTAAATTTGCAAACAGCGTAACTTCGTAACCACTATTAGTCAGGTGTTGGGCTAACCGTAAACAAATTGTGACATCACCAAGAGCAGGGAAAGGAACGATGGCTATTCTTTTAACTGATTTCATGTATTTAACATTTTTGTTTAATTATCTAGTGATTTTATTTGCTTATTTTTTTAGCTAACATTTCCACGAGTGCAGCAGCATGCTGCGGCATGCTATACAAATCATGTGTGGCGGCATAATCCAAGGCATTTTGTGACAGCTGTTGCAGGCGTGGTTTATCGAGCATTTTGATCAGCTGTTGGGTAAACGCTGACGTATCTTCCGGCTGGTCAATACATTCACCGCCGTTTGAATCTCTAACAAAATTGGCATAACCACAGGCACTACTGACCATACTGGGCAGCCCGGCCACCATAGCTTCAAGAATCACGGTACCGGTATTTTCTGAACGCGCCGGGTGTAAC
>NZ_DFTU01000079.1:103800-104795 GCF_002379485.1 Methylophaga sp. UBA4204
CCGACAGCAGCCATTTCGATACATCATCGCGTCCACCCATAAAATGAGTTCGCTCAGCGACATCAAGCTTGTGCGCAAGTTGTTCAAAAGGTTTGGCATTATCCTCACCTACCACATATAAATGTGTTTTTTCACGTAAAGCCTGTGGTAAAGCGGCCATGGCTTCAATGGCAAAATCAGCGCCTTTGCGTTTAAAACCGGAGCCTATCATCAACAGTAAAAAGTCATCATCATTTAACGATAACTGTTGGCGAAATTGCTGACGTTGCATCTGCCAGTCATCGGGCCGTACGCGATCCGGATCGATACCGGGTGGCAGATCAACCAGCCTTTCAGGTGGTGTCTGATAATACTGTTCAAACAGTTTGCGCTGTACCGATGAGATCATCATCGATACGGTGTGGCTTTGCGGGCCAAATACAGCTCTCTCCCAAGCTTCGTAGAATCTTACCCGGCCAAAAAACTGTTTGATGATATAGCTTGATTCTTGTCTGACCCGCGCCAGATAACAAGGGTCAGCAGCGTAATACAAATCCAGTCCCGGCATTTTGTTAAAGCCAATCACCAGATCGTAATTTCCTGCGGCGATTAATGGCCGCGATTTATTATAAAAATCCCTTACTTTGGCATGATTGGTTAGCCCTGAAACCTTAATCGGAATTTGGTTAAAACCGGGAATGGGATCGCCTTGCCATTCAATGTAATACACATCGATTTCATCTCCGGCATCACGGCGAATTTCCAGAATTCGCCGGAAATCACGCGCCAGGCCGCCATAGGCAAAATATTTATACAGGCATACTGCCAGCTTCATAAATGCGTTCCGTTTAACACTGTGTTGTTGCCTTATGCTTTGATCGCTTTGGTTAACAGGTGACGAGTTTCGCCTACCGGCCAATTGCGTAAAAATCGCTGCTGATCCTGTTTATGCAAACGCTTGAAACCGGTTTTTGTGATTTGCTGCATCGCGTCCAAATCAATCAGCCAGATTTTTT
>NZ_DFTU01000053.1:0-255 GCF_002379485.1 Methylophaga sp. UBA4204
GAGATATGGTACGTAACGGCCGGCAATATTCTTGCAAAATTCCCCACCTCGCCTGTTTTCAGTGATGAAAACTACATTTATATACGCCCACCGCAACAACTGGCTGATTTTCCCCAACAGATTTTGTTACAGCCTATCAGCAGTTATGTAGAAGGCATGGCCGTGGCCCCGATTGAGATAGTAAATAATGAGTAAGCTCATCGGCCGTAGCGGTATTATCGGCTGGTTTGCCACCAATCCGGTCGCCGCCAATTT
>NZ_DFTU01000053.1:417-3991 GCF_002379485.1 Methylophaga sp. UBA4204
CAATCCGGTCGCCGCCAATTTATTAATGTTAGTGGTGATTATCCTCGGCTTAATGTCGGTGGGTGATCTGCGTAAGGAGGCTTTTCCCAGCAGCGAACCGGACAGCCTGACTATTTCTATTTCCTACGACAGCGGTTCGGCGAAACTGTCCGAGGAAGGTCTGGCAATCAAAATTGAAGAGCAGCTGGAAGGCATCATCGGGATTAAAACCATTACCAGTGAGTCGACTCGCAGTGGGGTCACCGTCACGGTGGAAATGCAGAGTGGTTATGATCTCGACATCCTGATGCGTGATGTAAAAGCGCAGGTGGATGCCATATCGACCTTTCCGACAGAGGCTAAAAATCCTGTTATCAGCAAAGCTGAACGTGAAGAACATGCTATCTGGCTGCAACTCTACGGTGATACCGATCGCCATACCCTGCAGCAACTTGCCGAATCTCTTAAAGCCGATCTACTCACCAAGTCAACCATCAACCGGGTGACCATCTCCGGTTGGCTGGATCCGATGATGATGATCGAAATTGATGATGGCCGTTTGCAATCCTACGGTCTGTCATTAACGGATGTTGAAAATGCGATTAACACCAATTCGTCCACCCCACTAACAGCGGTATTACGTAATGAAAGTATTTATCTGCAGCTTAATGCTTCCGAACAGGCGTATTTAAAGGAGGATTTTGCCAATATCCCGTTACTGACCGGCGATAACGGACAGCAAATCCTGCTAGGTGATGTAGCCGATATTCTTGATAGCTTTGATGATGATACCTCCATATTGTCGAGATTTCAGGCTAAAGAAAGTATCGGGGTTCAGGTGGTGACCACCGGACTGGATGATATCGCCGACTCTGTAGCCGATGCCTATGATGTGGTGGAAGTCTGGCAAAACAGTAATAAATTGCCGGCTCAGGTCGAACTGGCCACCTGGTATGACCGAAGTACCAGCATTATGGATCGTCTGAGTTTATTGATTAAAAATGCACTGACCGGCATCGTGCTGGTGTTTGTGTTGCTTGCAGTATTTTTAAACCTGACTGTCGCCTTCTGGGTAGCAATGGGACTGCCATTTGTATTTCTCGGCACCTTATTTTTTATGGGCGACTCTTATGCCGGTTTATCGCTCAACTCCTTTACCACTTTCGGCTTTTTGATGGCTCTGGGCATTATTGTCGATGATGCGGTGGTGGTCGGTGAAAGTATTTATAGCGTTCGATCCCGGGAAGGTGACACGTTACGTAATACCATTAAAGGTACGATGAGAGTTGCCGTACCCACAATGTTTGGCGTTTTTACCACGGTGGTGGCTTTTTTTGCATTATCACAAATTGAAGGTCGGCTCGGCGAACTCTATTCGCAGTTTGCAGCGGTAGTTGCCATTGCCCTGATGATGTCGTTGGTTGAGTCGAAATTAATTCTACCCGCGCATCTGGCGCATTTAAACACTCATAAAAAACCTTCACAAAACATACTGGCCACTGGATGGCGAAAAGTTCAGCAAGGGGCTGATGGCGGTCTACAGTGGTTTGCTGAAAAAATCTATCAACCGGCCATTGAGTTTGGTTTGCGGTTTCGCTATGGCGTAATAATGGTCTTCATGATGATATTTATCATCGTGTTTTCAATGCCGTTTAATGGCAATATCCGAATGAGTTTCTTTCCATCCATTCCGGGCGATACAGTACGGGCCAGCATTGCCATGCATAAAGATGTCAGCTTTGGTCGCACCCACGAAACCCTGCTGATGATGGAACGCACAGCCTATGAAACCGATAAGGCTCTGCAAGCTGATAAGGATGCAAACACTACCGGTATAGCCAATCTGCAACTGATATCCCAGGCGGATCACAGTGGTGGCGTCACGGTAGAGTTGGCCGAAAATTCACCTTATGATTTGGTTGAGTTTCGCAGAGAATGGGAAAAGCGGGTTGGAATGCCGGAAGCTGTACGCAGTTTACGGATCCAGAGTGGCCGCCAGGCAGATGATGCATTGCGGGTGGAGTTACGTTCCAACGATGATGATGTTCTGACGCTGGCAGGCGCAGAATTGTATAAATTACTGGAACCAATGCCGGGTATTATTGGTTTGGAAGATAATCTGCAACCCGGTCAACCTCAGTTACAACTTAAACTCAATCAGCAGGGCCGTGCATTGGGTCTCAGTACCGATGAACTTGCCAGACAGATCCTGCAGGGCTTTAGCGGACAGGTCGTGCAGCGTTACCAGCGAAACAGCGATGAAATTGAAGTCAAAGTCCGTTACCCGGAAGCAGACCGACAAAACCCCGCTGATGTGTTGAAATCCAGAGTCAGACTGGAGGATGGCACGGTTATTCCGTTATCCAGTGTGGCTGATGTCAGTTATGGCTTTACCCGTGACAGCATTACCCGGATTGATGCCAAGCGAGCCATCTATCTATCCGCTGATGTAGATAAGGATTTACTCTCCATCACCGAATTTGTTGCTCAGTTAAAACGGGATGTTGTACCCCAGCTGGAAGCCAAATATCCAGGTCTGACCATCTATTTTGCCGGTGAAGCGGCGGAACAGGAAGAAACACAATCTTCAATGTTAAATTTGTTTTTACTGGCCATGCTGGGCATTTATATGCTGTTGGCTATACCATTGAAATCCTATATTCAACCGCTTTTAATCATGACCGCTATACCGTTTGGTATTGTCGGCGCTTTACTCGGGCACTGGATGAATGATCTGTCATTGGGAATATTATCGCTCAACGGTATTATCGCTCTGAGTGGTGTTGTGGTGAATGACAGTCTGTTATTGGTCTCAAGATTTAATGATTTAAAACAGGAATATACCGATATACGTCAGGCCATTATGTTATCGGCCAGAGATCGTTTGAGAGCGGTATTACTGACCTCTTTCACCACCTTTGCCGGACTGATGCCATTATTAGGCGAAACGTCCAGGCAGGCACAGTTCCTTATTCCAGCGGCGGTATCATTGGCCTATGGCATTATGTTCGCCACCGTGATTACCTTGATATTGATTCCGTTGTTATTGATGATTCAGCATGATGTGGCGCAATATTTTCATCGTGGTAGCAAAGTGGTATTACCCGCAACAGAACAAGGACCGGCATCATGATTAGTGTATTACTTATTGAAGATGATCTCGATCTGGCGCAAACCGTGATGGATTATCTGCAACTGGAGACCATCAGCTGCGATCATGCCAGTAATGGCGCTGCAGGTCTGAATTTATTAGAACAGAATTATTATGATGTGCTGTTGCTGGATCTGAATCTGCCACGTATTGATGGTTTGACAGTGTGTGAGCGTCTGCGTAGTGAAGGTTCAGATATCCCCGTTTTAATGCTCACTGCCCGCGATCAGCTTATTGATAAACAGGCAGGTTTTGCCGCCGGTACCGACGATTATCTGGTTAAACCGTTTGAACTAAAAGAGCTGGTAATGCGTATTCAGGCATTATCACGCAGACGCAGTGGTCAGACACAATTATTGCGTTGTGGCGATCTGCAAATGAATTTACAGCAACGCCAACTCAGCAGAGCCGATATCAACCTGCATCTATCCCCTATCGGCTGGC
>NZ_DFTU01000053.1:4130-4675 GCF_002379485.1 Methylophaga sp. UBA4204
CTGGAGTTGCTGCTACGGGAATCACCCAATGTGGTCAGCCGGCAACGACTGGAGATAGCAATATGGGGTGAGGAAGTGCCGGACAGTGACAGTCTGAAAGTGCATCTGCATCATTTACGTAAAACGATTGATGGAGGCTTTGATACAGGATTACTTCAGACTATCCCGGGTATTGGCATTGCCATCAGGGCTGATAATGAAAGCTAAAATAAGTCTTAAACGACTAATAACCTTAAGCTTTTTATTATTTGGCGGCACCATTGTGCTCGGTTATTCATTATTAAGCGCCCATTTTTTTATTCGTGGCATGGATAATATTGTGACAGGCGGGATGGAAAACGCTGCGCTGACCTATCTTGCCAGTAACAAACCCCTGGCGGAAAATGAACTGGTTAATTTTCGCGGTAGTCAGTTATCCAGACGATGGGAGGCACAACCTGCAGACATTCGACAGGTGTTTACTGATCCCCCAACGCGCAGTGGTGAATTAATCAAGCGAGATGATTCTCACTGGTTTGAACGCCCGGACAAAGTCTATTTTGCCC
>NZ_DFTU01000053.1:4749-11029 GCF_002379485.1 Methylophaga sp. UBA4204
TCGGACAAAGTCTATCTTGCCCTCAAAGTCGATTTGGAAAACCAGTCGGTTTATATCAGCAGAACGCTCTCCCGGGAGAATGTATCCAGCCTGGTAGGTCGTAATATGGCCGATAGCATGCGTTTATTATTAGGCGTCAGTGCATTAATTGCCTTGACGCTAATGCTGATCACCTGGCTATTGATGCGGAGTATCTCGACACCAGTAGCCCGGCTGAATAACTGGACACAATCATTAACCCCGGAGAATCTTTCCCAGCCGCCACCGGACTTTCTGTATCCGGAACTCAATCAAATGGCCAGATTAATCCAGAACAGTCTGTCATCAGTTCAGCGTAGCCTGGATCGTGAGCACCGCTTCCTGCGTTATACAAGCCATGAACTGCGTACGCCTATCAGCGTTATTCGTAATAATATCGAGTTGCAGTACAAAGTATTACAACAGACCGCTTCCAGTTTGAACCCGATGCAAAGGGATATTGCCGATCGGATTGATCGTGCCAGTATTACCATGCAGCATCTCACCGAAACCTTGCTATGGTTAAGCCGCGAAGACCATGAAAAACTACCTGAATCAGTAGTAGAGATTGATAAGCTGTTGTTGGAAATCACCGCAGAAATGCGTTATCTGTTGCGCGATAAAACCGTTGAACTTATTGTGGAAACCCACCCCTATCAATGTTCAATCAGTGCCGTGGCAGCACGAATTGTCTTAGGGAATCTGATACGCAATGCATTTCAGCATACCTGGGAAGGTGAGGTAATTATCAGCCAACAGGGCTCCCAGATCAGTATTGTAAATCGACAGTTCAATGCTGATATTGATGTAGCACCGACTGAACTGGGCTTTGGTCTCGGCCTGCAACTCACTGCTCAATTAACCGAAAAACTCGGCTGGTCTTATCAGAATATTGCCAATGAAAATGGCCACAATGTGATACTCGATATCACACCACCGGATACCAATTAGCTTTTACTGACAAACTGACGATAAAACTGTATTGCCGTGCGTCCACTATGGCTGGCCCGACGCATGGCAAATTGCTTGGCCTGTTCATGCAATAAATCCCGATCAACAGTGATATTCACAAACAGGCTGTCAACCATGTCCAGGTAGGTATCCCAACTAGGTGGATAAAACGACAGCCACAGACCAAAGCGGTCTGATAAGGCTAGTTTGTCTTCAAGGCTGTCAGTATAGTGAACCTCACCATCAACCACACGACTCGCCTGGTTCTCAGATTGCTGCTCGGGCATCAGATGTCGACGATTTGACGTGGCATAAATCCGTACATGTTCTGGCGGTAATTCCAATCCACCTTCCAGCAGACTTTTAAGCGGTTTGAAGCCCTCATCACCCTGTTCAAATGACAAATCATCACAGAAGATCACAAAGCGAAAAGGTCTGTCTTCCAAATCATCCAGAATTTCCGGTAACCAGTTAAGTTCAGCTTTATCAATCTGCAGAATACGTAATCCCTGATCGGCAAACTGGTTTAACACCGCTTTAATCAGTGATGATTTACCTGTCCCCCGTGCCCCCCATAACAGAGCATGATTACTGGTTTCTCCCTCAACAAAACGACGGGTATTTTCCACCAGTTGCTGATTTTGCTGCTCAATACCGATGAGCTGATCCAGTTGAACAGGATCCAAACGGGTAATAGCTTTAAGTTTTTGGCTGTGCGCACGCCAAACGGCAGCATGTATTTGATGCCAATCCAGGTTATTCATCTACTATCTTCCTGTGGTCAAACTAAACGCTATGATGTTATCTTGGTTGGATTCACGTCAACTGCTTAATTCAAATGCGATCGGCACTTTCACTTCCAGTTGCTGTTGCGACATCTCATCTGGAAAAGCCGGTAACGGCTGAGCTTTTTCCAACATTTCCAGCACCGCCCGATCCAGCCGCTGATATCCCGAACTGGCCTCAATACGCGATTCTCTAATGTGGCCATTGCGGGTGACCACAAAGAATAACTGCACGACACCCTGTTCACCACGGCGTCTGGAAATACCAGGATAACGTTTTTGTTCTGCCAGCGTTCTGGCCAGCAAATTGAAATAGGTCTGTTGTGCGGCTTGTTGCAACGCAGCGTCAGCCTGACTCAATATTGAACTGCTCTCGGCAGCTTCGCCCTGATCGGCAATTTGCGTTTTCTCCAGCTGTTTTTCAGAATTAGCTGTATTTATTTGGGCTGGGTCAGACGTAGCGGCAAGGATTTCTGATGTATTCTGCTTGAGTTCAAGTTTATCCTCCGGTGGCGCAGAGTTGACTGCCTTTTTTATGTCGGTTTGCTGTAATGGTTTTACCACTTCTGTTCTACTGGTTTTGTGTTCCACTGGAACGGGAGCAGTATCAGGTTCCTGAACCTGGCTAATTGCCGATTTTTCTTCAATAACTGTCTTTTTTTCTGCTACCGCGGTGGCCTGTTGTTTTTCCATGGTGGTGGGTTCAAGCATGCTGATATCAATTTCAATACCGACTTCATCAACCGGCGCAACAGGTTGCAGCTGGTGAGGATATTTAATTGTATACATACCAAAAGCAAACACATGAATCGACATGGCACTTAAAATAGCCAGAAACCAGTAACGAAATTTAATCATTTCGGCTGGTCTGAGTTTGGGTGGCCAAAGAAACTTTCAATACTCCGGCGGCACGCACTTGTTTAAGTAAATCTGTTAACTCAATGGCCGGCACGGCTGCATCAGCTTTCACCAGTAATTTAAAAGACTGGATATCGTTAGTTTCGGCTATTTTCTGCTTTAAGATTTCAGTTAACGCACTGACTTCCAAAAACACATCATCCATCGCCAACGGGCCTTTAGCTGACACGAACAAAATGGCATCGTGTTCTTGCAGAGCTGATTGCTGATGAGATGTTGGAGGTTGGATTTTCAGCAGTTCACTGCTGCTTAATTGACCCGCGATCATAAAAAAAATCAACATCAGGAACACAATATTAATCAATGGGATCATATTGTCATCAAGCTGATTGCCTGGGGCTCTACGGATGGGAATAAGGGTCATATAGCTAACCCTGCCAGACTGACTTTGTCGATTCCGATGGCTTTTAACTGATCGATAAAATCAATCATTTGTTGTGTTGTTACGGCTTCAGCAACTGACACAACAAAAATCCCGGAAGGATCTTCAGCAAGTTGCTGTTTTATCGGTGTGAGCTCTGATACAGGATAGCGTCGATTATCGTACTCATACTCACCAGCGGCCGTTAACAGTAGAGAGTGCTGAGTAAGTATTTTATCGGTATCGTAGGATTCGCTGGCCGCTGTAATATCCAGCTGCTGCCAATGGGTAAATCCTGAAGACAACATAAAAAACAGTAACAGGATGAATACCACATCAATTAAGGGTGTCAGGCTAATTAACCGGCGTTTTGCAGCCAGGGGTTGTTCAAGCAACATTTTTATAGTGGTTAACGGGTTTTGTTGTTGAGGTGTTTATCAATGGTGCATGGGTAAAAACCTGAGTGACACCATCATTAATCAAAACGGCGACACGTTCTGTTTTACGATCCAGCCAGTTATGGGCAACAACAGCTGGTATCGCCACTCCAAGCCCTACTGCAGTAGTTAATAACGCCTGCCATATACCTCCGGAAAGTACCGAAGGATCGATCTGACTGCCTGCCAGTTCCATCTGCTGAAATGCCAGGATCATGCCGAGCACAGTTCCGAACAACCCTAATAACGGACTCAAACTGGCAATCACTTCCAGCGGTCGCAGATAACTGCGTAGTTGATTGATGCGTAAACTGGCAACACGCTGTAACTCTTCTTTCAGCAGCTCCTTAGGAATTTCGGCCTGTCTAAGACCTTCCATACTAAGTGCCAGTAGTTCATCCAGCGGCTTGGAGATTTTCAGCAGCGAGAGTGCCTGTTCCGGTTCATTTTGTTTCCACAGCAAAATGGCTTTTTTGGCCGTTGTCGTAGATTCTGGCGATAACAACATTATTTGCCAGATTTTGATTAACACAATGCTGACCGCGATGACCGAAAACCCCAATAAAATCCAGACAACGGGGCCACCAATTTCCAGTAATTGCTGCAACAACTTCAAGAAAGATGGTGTTTCAACCTCATTTATCACGCAGCAGACCCCGGACAGACGTCATAGCAGTTACCAACATCGACAAGTTCCTTTGATTAAAACAGCATTAATGATAATAGTTATCATTAAGCTTTGCAAAGAAATCTTCGACCCGGCGCGATATTTTTACTGTTCTATCAAATGGATAGCATTCCGCAGTAATGACAGTCCGATATGTTCACCACGTTGTAATTGATTGCGTTCTACCACATGCTCAGGAATATCCATCTGTATCAACAGCGGGTTGTGTCCGGTAACTTTCATCAACACGGTGGTAATGCCGCGCAAGGTAATCATATCGTCAATTATCGCCTGCACCGGATTCTCCTGCTCACCCCGGGAAGGACGACGACGTTGATGTAGCAGAATTTTACTCGGTGCAATAATCCAATAAACGTTGCTGCCCACAGCGAAATCGGTATCGGCTATCTCCAGCAACTGCTCACACCATTGCAGTTTTTTCTGACCTTCGACCAGCACTATTTTCCCTTCAAACACATTACGGGCATCGGTCAATCTGGCCACATTCAGGCTTTGTGGCCGATTCAATACATCTTCAACCGTACCCTGCTGCAGGGTTTTTCCCTGATGAATGACACACATCTGATCGGCCAGCATCGCTGCTTCATCCAGATCATGTGTCACCAGAATAATCGGCATCGATAATTGCCGGCGTAAAGCATGTAACTCCAGATAGAGTTTGCGACGAGTAACTTTATCAACTGCCGAAAACGGCTCATCCAGTAATAAAACTTCCGGATCGCGTGCCAAAGCTCTGGCTAATGCCACCCGCTGTTGCTGTCCACCGGATAACTGTGAAGGAAAACGAGATTCCAACCCACTTAAATGCACCTGTTCCAGCAGCGCTCTTACCTTATGTTCCTGAGGTGTTTGCATGGCCAGCATAATATTCTGCATAACGGTCAAATGCGGAAATAACGCATAATTTTGAAACACCATGCCCACGCGTCGCTGTTGTGGCGAGTAGTTAAGTTCATGGTTGCTATCGAACCAGATTGTTTGAGAGCGGATAAGTCCTTGTTGGGGTTTATGTAAACCTGCTATACAACGTAGCACCGTAGTCTTGCCCGAACCGGAAGGTCCAACTAACGCCAGCATTTCTCCGGCGGCACATTCTAGTTGTACTTCCAGTGGAATTGGCTGTTGCTGCTTAATGGTGGCTTCAAGCATACTAGACCCGCATTAATCGGTGGTTAAATCGGTAAATTGCCGTGACCGTTATAACAGCAATTGCCAGTAAGATTAATGACATCTGCATGGCCTGTTGCTGATCAAATGCCAACACACTGTCATAAATTGCAATCGACAGGGTTCGAGTCTCCCCGGCTATATTGCCACCTATCATCAACACCACGCCAAATTCGCCCAGCGTATGACAAAAACTCAGAATCAATCCGGTTAAAATCCCCGGCCAGGCTAACGGTAATTCAATTTTGATAAAGGTTTTCCAGCGAGATAATCCACTACACCATGCTGCTTCACGTAATTCAGGAGCAATATTTTCCAGCGCTCTGAGCATTGGCTGTACAGCAAACGGTAAACTGTAAATTATCGAAGCAAACCACAATCCGCTAAACGAAAAGGCAAGATTGTCGCCGGTAATGCTATAAAAAAGTTTTCCTGCCGCACTGTTACTATCCATTCCCACTAACAGGAAATAGCCCAATACGGTCGGTGGCAGGACTAATGGTAAGGTAATCAATGCTTCAGCCAGATATTTCCCGCGAAACCTGCCTCTGGCCAGGCTGTAAGCCAATATCAACCCTATTGGTAACAGACTCAAGCTAGTGGCTAGCGCCAGCTTAATTGATACTTCAAGGGCCTGCCAATCCATCGTTCAGGGATTCCCGGTAATGGGAAGATAACCATGTTTGATAAAAATTTTGCCGGCCGCTTCGCTGGTAATGAACTTAATAAACGGTTCAGCAAGCAATGACGCATCTTTGGTGATGATCAGCTGTTGGGACAACTCACCAGGTAATTTAATATAACGCCCCTGCTGTTTGATTTTCTCCTGAGTCATATACGGATACGGCAATATGGCTGCATCGACATTACTGGTCAGGGCAAACTGCAGCGTCTGTGAAGCACTTTCTGCCAGTAACAGCTGTGGTTGAATCGTCTGCCAAATATCCGCTTCCAT
>NZ_DFTU01000053.1:11087-16082 GCF_002379485.1 Methylophaga sp. UBA4204
GCAAACTGCAGTGTCTGTGAAGCACTTTCTGCCAATAACAGCTGCGGTTGAATGGTCTGCCAAATATCCGCTTCCATCAACAGGTGTTGTGCGAGTTTGCCGTATGGCGCATGTTTAGGATTGGCAATCGCAAATTTTTCCAGCTGATTCTGTTCAATAGCCTGTTTTAGACCTTGCAGCTGATTATCCAGGTTTAATGATGAGTACTGATTAGCAAATAACACTATTTCACTGTGCGCATAGTTGATACGTTGCCCACGATGTTTTTGCTGTTCCATTAAAATATCAATAAACAACGGATTTGCTGAAAAAAATACATCATAAGGCGCACCATGAATTATCTGTGTCGCCAGATTTCCTGACGCGCCGTAAGTTACATTAATCTTATGGTGAGAAGAGTGTTCATATTCACGTATCAATTCAGGTAAAACAAACCGCAAATTGGCAGCCGCGGCCACTCTGAGTGTATCTGCGCTCGCCCCCATGGAGACTAGCAGCAACATAGCCAAAAAGGGTTTAATGAACTTGTTTCGCATTATTCATTCCAAAAAAAAGCCCCGCAGTGCGGGGCTTTTAAGTCTAACGTAACTGACTGCGTTAGTCTGCAGTAACTTCGTTAACAGCTTTCATGCTCAGACGAATACGGCCCTGGCGATCAACTTCCAGTACCTTAACGTCAATCATGTCACCTTCAGACAGTTTATCGCTGACATTTTCCACACGCTCATCAGAGATTTGTGAAATATGTACCAGACCATCTTTACCCGGCAGAATAGTAACAAACGCACCGAAATCCATCAGCTTGGCAACACGGCCCTGATAGACCTTGCCGACTTCAACTTCTGCAGTGATTTGCTCAATACGGTGCAGAGCATCCTGACCGGCATTGAAATCTGAAGAGAAAATCATCACGGTGCCATCATCCTGAATATCAATGGTCGCACCGGTTTCTTCGGTGATTGCACGAATGGTCGCACCACCTTTACCGATTACATCACGGATTTTATCAGCATGAATTTTCACAGTGATAATACGTGGAGCAAATTCAGACATTTCCTGACGGTGCGTTGAAATCACTGCATTCATTTTTTCCAGAATATGCAGACGCCCATCACGGGCTTGCGCCAATGCGGTACGCATGATTTCTTCGTTGATACCTTCAATTTTGATATCCATTTGCAGTGCGGTAACACCTTTCTCGGTACCGGCCACTTTAAAGTCCATATCACCCAGGTGATCTTCATCACCCAGAATATCAGTCAATACGGCGTAACCATCCGCTTCTTTAATCAGACCCATCGCAATACCGGCTACTGGTGCTTTAATTGGTACACCGGCATCCATTAACGCCAATGATGTTCCACACACAGACGCCATTGAACTTGAACCATTGGACTCGGTGATTTCAGAAACCACACGAACCACATATGGGAACTCTTCAGCGGATGGCATAACGGCCTGGATACCACGTTTAGCCAATTTACCATGGCCGATTTCACGGCGTTTTGGTGAACCGACCAAACCGGTTTCACCGACACAGAATGGCGGAAAGTTGTAATGCAGCATGAAGCGGTCACGGTATTCACCTTCAACAGCATCAATCATCTGTGCATCACGTTCAGCACCCAATGTTGCCACAACAATAGCCTGAGTTTCACCACGGGTGAACAATGCAGAACCATGAACACGCGGTAGTACAGTGGTTTCAACGAAAACTGGACGTACCGTTTTGGTATCACGACCATCGATACGTGGTTCACCGGCAATAATGCGGCCACGAACCAGTTCTTTTTCCAGTTTGCCAAACACGCCTTTTACGTCATCTTCAGACCATTCGCCATCTTCACTGACTAATTCAGCAACTGCTGCCTGGCGAATTTCAGCCAGTTGATCCTGACGCTGCATTTTGTCACTGATAGCATAGGCATTTTTAATACCTTCAAACGCTTGATCTTTAACAGCGTTATACAAACGATCATCTTTTTCCGGAGCAGTCCAATCCCAGGCTGTTTTAGCGGTTTCTGCTTTCAATTCATCAATCAGTTTGATCGCTGTCTGTATTTGCTGATGACCATACATAACAGAACCTAACATCACCTCTTCAGGCAATTCAGATGCTTCGGATTCCACCATCAATACAGCACTTTCAGTACCGGCAACAACCAAGTCCAGTGAACTGGTCGCCAATTGTTTTTTGGAGGGGTTGAGGATGTAGTTACCATCAACATAGCCTACCCGTGCAGCACCTAATGGGCCATTAAACGGGATTCCGGAAATTGCCAGGGCAGCAGAAGCACCAATCATTGCCGGGATATCAGGATCGATTTCAGGATCCAATGCCATTACGGTGGCAATAACCTGTACTTCGTTAATGAAACCTTTAGGAAACAATGGACGCAGTGGACGATCGATCAGACGGGAGGTCAGTGTTTCTTTCTCGGAAGGACGGCCTTCACGTTTGAAGAAACCACCCGGTATTTTACCTGCAGCATAAGTACGTTCTTGATAATTTACGGTTAACGGAAAGAAATCCTGGCCAGGATTTACATTCTTCTTTCCGACTACAGTTACAAGCACTGATGTCTCACCCAGACTGGCAATAATGGAGCCACCGGCCTGACGGGCGATTTTTCCGGTTTCCAAGCTGAGAATGTGCTCACCGAACTGAACTGTCTTTTTTACTGAATTCACTAGTATTTCCTTCTCTTGACTACATCAGCCATGAACCTTTTCATAACTGATTTAAAAAACGATAAACGCATAAATGAATATGCCCCTGAAACCGCGGGGGATTTCAGGGGCATATCAGTCAACGCACCAGCCTAATGCCAATGATATTGGCGGAGGCTCGATGAGATGTTTTACAGACCACGTCGAGTAATTTAGCGACGCAGACCTAAGTCAGCAATTAAATCACGGTAACGGTTAATATCCGTTTTTTTCAGGTAATCGAGCATTTTACGACGACCACTAACCATTTTTAAAAGACCTTGACGTGAGTGATGATCATGGATGTTAGTTTTAAAATGGTCTGAAAGATTTGTAATACGTGCTGTCAGCAACGCTACCTGAACTTCAGCTGAGCCGGTATCGCCTTCGGTACGACCGTATTTTTTAATGATTTCTTGCTTTTGTTCTGCAGTAATTGACATAAAAACTCCAACTTTTTATAGCCTTTAGCTATGAGTTAAATTCTGAAATAATCCAGCCCGTTGAACCGAATTACCCAACCTTTTAAGAGTGGCGAATTTTACCGGTTTTATCCGCTATTCACAAGCGAGTTAAACCGTATCACCGGTAACAAACAAACGTTTTGCTGAAACTGTGCCGTCCACGGCCAATTCCCCCAGACCGATAAATTGATCCTGATAATCAAATAAACGGACTTTTGCGCTTTGTCCCTGAACATCAGTTTTGACTGCCCGACCGTATCGCATATCATCAGACATTGCCGAATCCAGTTTGATGTGGGGCCAGTCCGGCAAAGCTTCATGGGCTGGAAGTAACTGACTATCAAGTCCTGCCAATCCTTGCTGCTCGGCCAACTCCCCTAATGCTTCCAGACTTAATGCCTGGGTTAAATCATAGCCTGCCGCATCAGTACGTCTCAGCATTTTGACATGTCCGCAGCTGCCTAAAGCGGCAGCAATATCCTGCACCAGCGTACGAATATAGGTTCCTTTGCTACAGGCAACCTGCAAGGTAAAACTCTCGGCATCGCATGCCAGTAATTCAATACTGTAGATGGTAATAAGGCGTGACTTTCGTTCAATTTCAATACCCTGTCGTGCCAATTTATATAATGGCTGGCCCTGATGTTTTAACGCAGAAAACATAGGCGGGATCTGCTGTTGCTCTCCGACAAAATCCAGCAAAACCTGCTGCAGCTGTTCAGGGGAATATTCTGGAATGGCTTGTTGTGCTATCACCTCGCCATCACTATCACCGCTATCGGTAAGAATGCCCAACTGACAACGCACTTGGTATTGTTTGTCAGCATCCAGTAAATAGGTGGAAAGTTTAGTCGCTTCGCCCAGGCAGACTGGTAATACCCCGGTGGCTAAGGGGTCGAGACTGCCGGTATGTCCTGCCTTGTTTGCATTAAATAATCGTTTAACGCGTTGCAAAACATGATTTGAGCTTAATCCGGTTGGCTTGTCGATAATCACGATACCCGTAATATCTCGACCTTTTTTATTGCGTTTTGCCATTGGCGAAACTCAATCTTTATCAGTTTCGGGATCAGGATCCTGTTCGTCTTTGATATCAGCATTAGCTTTGGAAATCAGCTCATCCATATAAAAGCCGTGCTCCAAAGTCGTGTCATAACGAAACTGCAGTTCAGGCATGATGCGTAACTTCACGCGTTTGGCCAGCGCCCGACGTAAGAAGCCAGCGGCATTATTCAAACCAGCCAGACATTCTTTAGCGGCTTCTTCTGAATCAAACCCACTAAGCCGAGTGACATAAATACGCGCATATTTCAGATCAGATGTCACATCAACATGTGACACCGTGACCATACTTACACGCGGATCGGCCAGATCATGCTGAATCAGCAAAGCCAATTCACGCATCATGACCTCGCTGATTCGATTTGTGCGACTAAATTCTCTTGCCATTAAAGACTCGGTTTCATTAATACACGTTCAAATACTTCAATTTGATCGCCCGGTTTAACGTCTTTATAGTTTTTCACACCAATACCACATTCGGTACCGGCATTCACTTCGTTAACATCATCTTTGAAACGACGCAGCGATTCCAGTTCACCTTCATAGATAACAACGTTATCACGTAGAACACGAATTGGATTGTTACGTTTAACACTGCCTTCCAGCACCAGACAACCGGCAATGTCGCCGAATTTCGGTGAGCTGAATACATCATCAACACGAGCCAAACCAATGATTTCGTCTTTGTAGACGGGTTCCAGCATCCCGGTCATCGCTTTGGTGACCACATCCAGCAAATCATAAATGATACTGAAGTATT
>NZ_DFTU01000053.1:16204-18810 GCF_002379485.1 Methylophaga sp. UBA4204
AACATCCAGACCTTTTTCGGCAATCACTTTACGTGCTGTGTTGTCTGCACGAACATTAAAGCCGATCAAAATCGCATCAGACGCAGCAGCAAGTTGTGCGTCAGTTTCATTAATACCACCAACACCTGAACCAACAACCCGGACCTGAACCATATCGGTCGACAACTTCTGCAGACCCTGGCTAACCGCTTCAACTGAACCATGAACGTCACCTTTGATGACCACATTCAACGTTTTCAGATCGCCGGCTTCCATTTTGTTGAACATATCATCCAACTTGGCTGCCTGCTGCTGGGCCATTTTCATTTCACGTGCTTTGGTCTGACGGAAACTGGCAATCTCTCTTGCCGTGCGATCGTCCGGAGCTACCTGCAATTCGTCACCTGATGCTGGCGTACCTGACAGACCCAATAATTCAACGGGGGTTGAAGGACCGGCTTCATCCATTGCCTGACCATTCTCATTGAACAAGGCGCGAACGCGACCAAATTCCTGGCCAACAACGACAATGTCACCTTTTCTCAACGTACCACGTTGGACCAGAACAGTTACCACCGTACCGCGTCCTTTATCGAGACGTGATTCAACAACAGTACCGTGAGCAGGACCTTTAACTGGTGCGGTCAATTCCATCACTTCAGCTTGCAGTGAAATCGCATCAAGTAACTCATCAACACCAAGCCCAGTCAGAGCTGAAACCGGTACAAACTGAACATCACCACCCCAATCTTCAGGGACGACTTCATGATTCGTTAATTCCTGTTTAACCCGATCCGGCGTGGCATCTGGTTTATCCATTTTGTTTACGGCAACAATCAGCGTTGAGCCGGCAGCTTTAGCGTGCTGAACAGCCTCGATTGTTTGCGGCATAACACCATCATCTGCCGCGACCACCAAGACTACGATATCGGTAACCTTGGCACCACGTGAACGCATTTCGGTAAACGCAGCATGGCCCGGTGTATCCAAAAAGGTCACTTCACCACGGCTGGTTTCTACTTTATAGGCACCGATATGCTGGGTAATACCACCCGCTTCGCCTGATGTAACCTTGGTACGACGGATATAATCCAGTAGAGAGGTTTTACCATGGTCAACATGGCCCATTACAGTAACAACAGGTGCTCTTGGAACCGCTTCGCCGGTAACTTCAATAGATGCTTCCAGGGCTTGTTCAACTTCGTTTTCCTGAACCGGCTTGGCAACATGGCCCATTTCTTCAACCAGAATAACAGCGGTATCCTGATCCAGGACCTGATTGATAGTGGCCATTGTGCCCATACCCATCAACGCTTTGATTACTTCGGCCGCTTTAACCGACATACGCTGCGCTAAGTCAGAAACTGAAATGGTATCGGGAACACTGACTTCACGAACAACCGGAGCGGTTGGACGGGAAAAACCATGTTCTGTTGTGGTTTCAACAGTCGCAGTTTTTTGTGAGACGCCTTTCTTCTTCTTGCGGCGACCTTTGCCTTCGCTGACATGAAGTTCTTTACGTTCAAATTCATCATCACGTTGGAACCGACCACGACGTGCGGGTTTATCTTTATTCGCAACGTGTTTTGCATCGGCTTCTTTACGATCCGGTTTCTGTTCTTTGGCTTGTGCTTCCGCGGCTGCAAGACGCGCCTCTTCCTTGGCCTTTTCTAAAGCTTCCTCTTCTTCACGAGCCTTTTTCCGCGCTTCAAGCGCTTTTTCAGCTTCGATACGGGCAAGGTTGGCAGCACGACGCTTGGCATCGGCTTCTTCCAGCTTTTTATGTGCTAATTGAGAAGCCGTCAATTCCGGTTTTGCCGCTTGTTTTTTGGCAGCGACAGATTTTTTTTCTTCTTTGAGTTTCGCTTCTTCGGCAAGAGCCTTTTGCTCTTCTTCTGCAGCTAAACGTGCCTCTTCATCTGCCAGCCTTTCGGCTTCGATTGCTGCGGCAACTGCTGCAGCTTCACGTTCAGACTCTTCTTTCTGCAGGCTGGTTTGTTCTTGCTGTTTGCGTGCTATTTCCTGCTGTCGAAGCTGCTCCTGACGGGCAACTTCTTCGGCGTGTGCCTGTGCTTGAGATGCAATTACAGGTTCTTCAGCAGGCGCACTGGCAGTGTTAGGTTCGGCATCAGACCGTTTGACAAAAGTGCGTTTTTTACGAACTTCAACACTGACACTTTTACCGGCTTGACGAGATGTGCCTCCACCTAATTTAATTTCACTGACTGATTTACGTTTCAGTGTGATTTTTTTAGGTGATGCATCGTTTTCACTGGCTGATTTGCCATGTCTTTGCTGTAAAAATTGCAACAGACTTTGCTTTTGGTCTTCCGTAATCAGATCATCCGGCTTTGAGACTTTAATACCGGCCTCATTAAGCTGATCAACTAAACGTTCAGGTGTGATACCGACAGTGTCGGCCAGGTCCTTAACCTTCATGTCACTCATTGGTTACTCCCCTGTTTCTGTTTGTTCGTCTGCAAACCATGACTCACGTGCTTTCATGATAAATGCGGCAGCTTGTTTTTCATCAATGCCACCCGCCTCAACCAATTCATCCACGGACTGATCTGCAAGGTCATCAATAGTGATAACACCCTGACTGGTTAACTTAGCAGCTAATTCAG
>NZ_DFTU01000053.1:18894-20929 GCF_002379485.1 Methylophaga sp. UBA4204
AGCGGTCATACCGGGCAAATCCTGGATTGTTTCAGCAGGAGATGCACTTTCAATTTGCTCTTCACTAGCAATGGCGCGTGTCAGCAGTACGTCTCTGGCACGTGAACGTAATTCATTAACTATATCAGTATCAAATTCTTCAATATCAAGCATTTCCTGTTCCGGCACATAGGCAACTTCTTCAAGTGAAGAAAAACCTTCCTGAGCCAGAATCAATGCAACGTCTTCATCAACGTCCAAATCAGCCATAAATGTCTTAATCAATGAACTGATTTCGGTTTCGGCCTTTTGGTCAGCATCAGAAGCTGACATAACATTCAACTCCCAACCGGTTAACTGGCTGGCAAGCCGTACATTCTGACCACCACGACCGATTGCCTGTGACAGCTGGCCGTCTTCAACAGCAATATCCATGCTGTGAGCGTCTTCATCAACAACAATAGATAATACTTCTGCCGGTGCCATGGCGTTAATAGCAAATCGTGCCGGTTCTTCATCCCACAGGATAATGTCGACGCGCTCACCGGCCAATTCATTAGTGACTGCCTGAACACGTGAACCACGCATCCCGACACAGGCACCCACCGGATCAATTCGTGGTTCATGTGCTAAAACCGCAATTTTGGCTCGTAAACCAGGATCACGTGCAGCACCTTTGATTTCAATCATGCCATCGCCGATTTCCGGGACTTCAAGACTGAACAGTTCAATCAGTAATTCTGGCGCGACACGACTGACGACTAATTGTGGCCCGCGCGCTTCTGAACGAATTTCTTTCAAATAACCACGGATTCGATCACCGCTACGGAAATTCTCACGTGGAATCATTTCTTCACGGGGCAGAAGAGCCTCAGCATTTCCGCCGAGATCCAAAGTCACGTTGCCGCGTTCTACACGTTTAACCGTGCCATGAATCATCTGGCCGACTTTCTCGCGATACATATCAACTACTTGAGCACGTTCTGCTTCGCGTACTTTTTGAACGATAACCTGTTTGGCTGTTTGAGCAGCAATTCGACCAAATTCAACTGATTCCATTGGCTCACGAATGTAATCGCCTACTTTGGCATCTGACTGTTTGGCCAGCGCATCAGACAATTTAATTTGCAACTCTGAAGATTCGAAGTTTTCGTCGTTATCATCGACAATTAACCACTGACGGAAAGTTTCATAGTTGCCAGTCTGGCGATCAATCGCAACATGGGCATCTATTTCCATTTCATAACGTTTACGGGTGGCCATTGCCAACGCCGCTTCGATCGCCTGAAATATAACTTCTTTACCCACGCCTTTTTCATTAGACATGGCATCAACAACCAGCAAAATTTCTTTATTATTCATCACGCCCCCAGTGGATCGATGCAAGCAATTGATCCAAAACTAAGTTTTTTCATTAACAGCAAATAGTACGCTTTTTCAGGCAACCAGTCGCGCTTTAGCCAACTTTGCCAATGGTAAGGCGTAGACCTCACCATCCACTTCAATTAATACTTCACCATTCTCAAAGCCCTGCAACACACCGGTAAAATTCCGTCTGCCTTCCACTGGTAATTTAGTGGTAATTTTTGCTGAGGAACCAGTAAAACGGATGAAATCACGCTCCTTAAATAAGGGACGATCAAATCCGGGTGAGGAAATTTCCAGTGAATAGGCTTTTTTGATGGGGTCTTCGACATCGAGAATGCCGCTGACCTGATGACTGACACGTTCACAGTCTTCAATACCAATACCTTGATCTGCATCAATATAGATTCTTAGGAGTGGATTTTGTCCACCCTGAATGTATTCCACACCGACAAGCTGGTACCCCAGCGATTCAATCGGCGCTTCAATTAATTTTTCAATCTGATCAGATACGGCCATAGGCAACAAATAAAAAAAAAGGGCCATCGGCCCAATTTTAACTCCACAAAAACAAAAACCCCAATCAGGGGTCCTGTCTTAACATTATTATTGGTAGCGGGGGCTGGATTTGAACCAACGACCTTCGGGTTATGAGCCCGACGAGCTACCAGACTGCTCCACCCCGCATCAA
>NZ_DFTU01000053.1:20985-21758 GCF_002379485.1 Methylophaga sp. UBA4204
CTACCAGGCTGCTCCACCCCGCACCTGACTAAGTCGCATACTATACACAAAGCCCTACATGCTAGCAAGCCCGATTATCAATTCTCTTTCAGTTTACGGGTAAGTGTATTTCGGCCCCAGCCCAATAATTTTGCGGCTTCTTGACGTTTGCCGGCTGTTTTCTCTAAAGCAACCTCCATTAGCAGGTGTTCTATCATCGGTACAACATCAGCCAACACGCCTTCCTGTCCGCTCAGGGCCTTGTTTGCAGCCCACTGGCGAAACATTTGTTGCCAGTCACCACCGCTACGAGCTGTTTCCACACCACCGTCAGCCGTCAGCTCCATTGGCAAATCATCCATTTGCACAACCTGCCCCGGAGACATCACAGTAAGCCAGCGAGAAGTATTCTCTAATTGTCTTACGTTGCCGGGCCAGGGTAATTGCGATAAGTAACGTTCAACTTCAGGTGAGACACTTTTTACTCCCATATTAAGCTCGCGCGCCGCTTTGTTGAGAAAGTAGGCTACCAGCGCCGGAATGTCTTCCCGACGTTCACGCAAGGAAGGAATATGGATACGAATAACATTTAAACGGTGAAACAAATCCTCACGGAAATCGCCACGCTCAACCTGCTGTTCAAGGTTCTGATGCGTAGCAGCAATAATTCTCACATCCGCTTTTACAGCACTATGCCCACCAACACGGAAAAACTCACCGTCTGATAAGACTCTTAACAGTCGTGTTTGCAGTTCCAACGGCATATCACCGATTTCATCCAGAAATAAGGTGCC
>NZ_DFTU01000038.1:0-426 GCF_002379485.1 Methylophaga sp. UBA4204
GTATCACGGCCTTTCTGATGACCAATAACAATCACCGGCTGGCCGTTGAAACGGCCCATTCCGGTAATTAATGCCTGGTCATCGGCGTAGGCGCGATCACCATGCAATTCTTCGAAGTCAGTGATCAGATATTTGATGTAATCGAACGTATAAGGTCGCTGCGGATGGCGAGCCATTTGGGTGACTTGCCATGGCGTCAATCCGGAAAAAATCGAGCGCGTAAGCGATTCACTTTTTTCCTTAAGCTTCTGAATTTCTTCGGTGATATTCAGATCGCTGTCATTGCTCATGTAGCGAAGTTCGTCGATTTTAGCTTCCAGCTCGGCAATAGGCTGCTCGTAGTCAAGGAAATTCAACTGCATTACAAAATTACCTTCGAATCAAAATAGTTCGATTATACACGCACTAGGGCTTGTTGATCTTTCA
>NZ_DFTU01000038.1:526-4688 GCF_002379485.1 Methylophaga sp. UBA4204
TAGGGCTTGTTGATCTTTCATATCTACCACTGCTGACGACTATGAAAGATCAGCAAACCCTATCGTTACGCTCAGCTGAGGATTAATTCGTCTTCTGCATCGCTGTCATCATGGGTTGCCCCCATACGGATTTCCAGACTGAGGTCATTACGTGAATCGGCATTACGCAATGCATCCTCCTGAGAAATCTTGCCTTGCCGATACAGTGTCAACAACGCCTGGTCAAAGGTAATCGTCCCCGGTTCACTACTTTCTTTCATCGCATCCTTGATCGCACCGATCTGACCTTTATTAATCAATTCAGCGATATATGGCGAGCTGAGCATGACCTCCACCGCCGGCACCAGATTGCCATCCTGCACCGAAGGTAATAAACGCTGCGAGATGATGGCACGCAAATTCAGTGACAGATCCATCAGGATCTGACGATGCATCATTTCCGGGAAAAAGTTAATGATCCGATCCAGCGCCTGATTTGCATTATTAGCGTGCAAGGTCGCTAAACACAGATGACCGGTTTCAGAGTAATTGATAGCGTGCTTCATGGTGTCCATGTCGCGGATCTCACCAATCAGAATGACATCGGGTGCTTCACGCAAGGCATTTTTTAATGCATTTTCGTAAGAAAGAGTATCAATACCGACTTCGCGCTGTTGCACAATTGATCGCTGATGGGAATGCACAAATTCCAGTGGATCTTCAATGGTCAGAATATGTGATCCGGAATTTCGATTTCGATGACCAATCATTGCGGCCAACGTAGTGGACTTACCACTGCCGGTGGCACCGACAACTAGAATCAAACCACGTTTTTCCATCACCACATTACCCAGTACCGGTGGCAAACTCATTTCTTCAAAATTTGGAATATGGGTGCGAATATAGCGAATAACCATGGAGACTTCGCCCCGCTGCCGGAAGATATTGACCCGGAACCGGCCAACGCCATGGACTGGAACGGCAAAATTCATTTCCAGATTTTGTTCAAATTCAGCAATCTGTTGCTGATCCATTAATGAATAGGCGAGCTCTTTGACTTCACCTGTCAGCATTTTTTTACTGCCAACGGGGCGTATCACCCCTTGAATTTTGACTTGCGGTTCGGTCGCAGTACAAAAAAACAAATCTGAGGCTTCCTTATCAGCCATCAGTTTCAGGTAAGGCATCATTTCCACGTCAGCAATCCTTAGAATAAACGTTTGAGTTGCATTAATCGTACACGATTGACATCAGCCAACAAAGCGGATTAAGTCGCTTAATAGCGCACCGTCACAGTTTCACTAATTGGTAAATCTGCCAGCTCTTTCAACAGGGTATCCGATGGAGTGATTTGCCAGTCATGCCCCAGTCGGATCACTACTTCAGCATCCTGATTAACATACTTGAGTTCCACTGGAATTACACCACCACAAAATGGTGACATCACAGCTTGCATCTGCGAAATCCATTGTGCATCCTCACCTTGCTGCTTCACCGTCAATTGGACTGACTTACCAAATAATTCACGGGCTTTCTGTAAATCATAAACTGACTCTGCCGTACCAGCGAGACCGCCACTGAAATTATCCTGGCCAATCTTGCCCTGAATCACCACCAATTTATCCGGTTGTATAACATTTTGATATTGCTCATAGACATCGCCAAAAACCCGCACTTCCAGGCGGGCTGTCTGGTCATCCAGAGTAATAAACGCCATACGGCTGCCGTTTTTGGATTTCATCGTACGAATGGCCACAATCAAACCAGCAGTCAGTAATGGAATTTCATTACGTTGATAGCCTTTGGATTCAGGCGCATCCAGCTCACTGATTTTTTTTGGAATAAATTGGGCCAGCTCGGCAGCATAACGATCGATCGGGTGTCCGCTTAAATATAACCCCAGTGTTTCTTTCTCAGCACGTAATAACTGCTCTTCCTGCCATTCCGGCACATCTTCCAGCAAATCAGTTTGCGGTTGATCGGCATGAGATGGTTCAGCCAGGCCAAACAAATCATTCTGCCCACTGGCGGCATCACGCCGATGCTGCTCTGCAATCTGCATCGCCCGGCTGAGGCTGGATTCCAGACTGGCTCGATGTCCGCCAAGTGAATCAAATGCACCCGCTTTAACTAAAGATTCCATCACTCGGCGGTTGATTTTTTTCAGCTCAACCCGACGACAGAAATCAAATAATGAGGTAAATGCTTCGCCCTGCTCGCGTTCTGAAACAATACCTGCCAGTGCCGATTCACCTACCCCTTTGATGGCGCCCATGCCGTAACGGATAGTGGTTTCATTTTCTACGGTAAACTGGATTTTGCTGAAATTAACATCAGGCGGTAATACCGTCAGATTCATATCCCGGCATTCATCAATCAGGCCGACAACTTTATCCGTGTTGTCCATATCCGCTGATAATACTGCCGCCATAAACGCTGCTGGATAATGGGCTTTCAGCCAGGCCGTTTGATAGGCAACCAATGCATAAGCAGCTGAATGCGATTTGTTAAAACCGTACTCAGCAAACTTTTCCATCAAATCGAAAATCGGTCCTGCAGTGTTTTCCTCAATGCCACGATTTTTAGCACCTTCCAGGAAAATCTGTCGTTGCTTGGCCATTTCTTCGGGCTTTTTCTTACCCATCGCCCGGCGCAGCATATCGGCTTCCCCCAGACTATAACCGGCCAGAACCTGGGCGATTTGCATAACCTGTTCCTGATAAACGATTACCCCATAGGTAGGTTTCAGAACGGGTTCGAGATCGGGATGCGGATAATCGACTTTGGCCCGGCCATGTTTACGATTAACAAAGTCATCGACCATGCCCGATTGCAACGGCCCGGGTCGGAACAATGCCACCAAAGCGATAATATCTTCAAAATTATCCGGCTGCAGTCGCTTGATAAGCTCTTTCATACCGCGCGATTCCAACTGGAATACCGCAGTGGTTTCACACCGTTTTAATAAGTCGTAACTGGGTTTGTCATCCAGCGGCAGCAAGGTGATATCAATCTTGTCCGCCTCGTCAGCTGACAACATCGCTTTTACATTTTTAACCGCCCAGTCAATAACAGTCAGGGTTTTCAGGCCCAGAAAGTCAAATTTAACCAGACCGACACTTTCAACGTCGTCTTTATCATATTGCGACACCAGACCAGCGCCATTCTGTTCACAATATAACGGTGTGTAATCAGTCAGTTTTTTCGGTGCGATGACCACGCCACCGGCATGTTTACCGACGTTTCGGGTCAGACCTTCCAGCTGCAATGCCAAATCAATCAGCGTGCGAACGTCTTCTTCCTTGTCGTAACGTTCTTTAAGCTGAGGCTCTTGTTCCAGCGCCTTGCTCAGAGTCATTTTCAGTTCAAACGGCACCAGCTTGGCCAGTTGATCGACCATGCCATAAGGATGACCCAAAACACGGCCGACATCGCGCAATACCGCTTTGGCGGCCATGGTGCCGAAAGTAATGATCTGCGAGACATGATCCCGACCATAATGCCGGGACACATAATCGATAACGCGATCCCGGCCATCCATGCAAAAGTCGACGTCAAAGTCAGGCAGTGATACACGCTCCGGATTCAAAAACCGTTCAAACAGCAGATCGTATTGCAGCGGATCTATATCGGTAATTTTTAAAGCATAGGCTACCAGAGAGCCTGCACCGGAACCCCGTCCAGGTCCTACCGGAACCCCGTTATTCTTGGCCCAGCGAATAAAGTCGGCAACGATTAGAAAGTAACCTGGAAAGCCCATTTCATTGATAACGTCGAGTTCAATCTGCAGCCGTGATTCATATTCAGGGCGCTTTTGTTCACGCTCTGCCTCATCCGGAAACAACACCGGTAATCTTTCAGCAAGCCCCTCAAATGATTCCTTGGAGAAGAATTCCGCCAGTGTCATGCCATCAGGTACCGGGAAATCCGGCAGATAATGTTCGCCCAGTGTTAATTCAACATTACAGCGTTTGGCGATTTCGACCGTGTTGGTGATGGCTTCCGGAATATCGGCAAACAAACGCACCATTTCTTCCGGACTACGCAGATATTGCTGTTCGGAGTACATTCTTGGGCGACGCGGATCATCAAGCAACCGGCCTTCATTAATACAGACCTTGGCTTCATGGGCTTCAAACTGATCCGGAGTTAAAAAGCGCACATCGTTGGTCGCCACCACCGG
>NZ_DFTU01000038.1:4792-5355 GCF_002379485.1 Methylophaga sp. UBA4204
ACATCGTTGGTCGCCACCACCGGCAAGTCTAGCTCACTGGCCAGTTGCAACGCCTGTTGAATATAACGTTCTTCATCATCGCGGCCAGTTCGCACCAGCTCCAGATAAAAGCGATCTGGAAACAACTGCATCCACTGTCTGGCCAATTGTTCAGCTTCTGTTTGTCGACCGCCCAACAAGTCACGGCCTAACAACCCTTCACGCCCGCCACTTAAACAAATCAACCCGTCAGTTTGTCCATCAAGCCATTCAGGTTCCAGCATTGGCACACCTAAATGCTGTCCTTCTGTATAGGCTCTTGAAATCAATCGTGACAAGTTGTGATAGCCCTTCATCGTGCTGCACAGCAACACCATACGCAGGCTTTTTTTGCTGTCACTGCTGTCCCGCAGCCGGATATCGGCACCAAGAATAGGTTTGACCCCGGCTTGCATTGCAGCGCTGTAAAGTTTTACGGCGGCAAACAGGTTATGTTGATCGGTAATGGCAATTGCAGGCATGCCAGAGGCAGCCGCTGCCTTGACCAGCGGTTTGATACGGACCAGTCCGTCAACCAGAGAATA
>NZ_DFTU01000038.1:5458-5687 GCF_002379485.1 Methylophaga sp. UBA4204
ACCAGTCCGTCAACCAGAGAATAATCAGTGTGTAAATGCAGGTGTACGAATTGCGAGGTCATTAGACAGTTTTTTAATTCAAAGCAAAATGATAACACTGCCGACTGGCGGTGTAGGGAGAATCAACCGAAAAAATATCAGGCAAGATCCAGTTGCCGATCAGTATCAGGAGCATAATTGGCAACGCTATAAACCGCCTGTTTCCATTGCTCGCTAGCCATTAGCGTCT
>NZ_DFTU01000038.1:5754-12979 GCF_002379485.1 Methylophaga sp. UBA4204
CAGGTGCATAGTTGGCAACGGAATAAACTGCCTGTTTCCATTGGTCGCTGGCCATTAGCGTTTCGCGGTCAATCGGGTGACGACCATGCAATCGAACCAGACGCATATGTCTTAGCGGATCGGCATCACATTTAAGGTTATCCAGCACACTTTCAACTTCTGAGGGGTTATTGCAAAGTAGCAACAAGTCACAACCCGCAGCTAAAGCAGCTTCTGCACGAGCTGTACTATCTCCCATAATGGCAGCACCTGCCATACTCAGATCATCACTGATTACTGCACCCTGGAAGCCCATACGCTTACGCAGAATTTCCTGGATCCAATAGGGTGAAAAGCCAGCCGGCAAACTGTCGCATTTTTCATAAACAATATGTGCTGGCATGATGCCCGCCAAGGTTTGTGAGCAAAGTTGCCTAAATGGCAGCATATCAGCCTGCCACATATCTTCCAGATAGCGTGTATCGATCGGCAGACCTGAATGCGAGTCGACTTCCACGGCACCATGACCAGGAAAATGTTTACCAACAGCTGCCATGTAAGCCTGTTTCATGCCGCTGATATAAGCAGCAGCCAGTTTGGTAACCGCTTGTGGATCCCGATGAAATGCACGATCACCAATCACTTCACTGATGCCGTAATCCAGATCCAGAACCGGTGCAAAACTGAAGTCCACTCCCACGGCACGAAGTTCTGCCGCCATTAACCAACCGGTTACTTCGGCTTGTTTAAGGGATTGTTGAGGATGTTGCATGTAATGCTGGCCTAACGTGCCAACAGGTGGAAGCCGGCTGAAGCCTTCACGAAACCGTTGTACCCGTCCACCTTCATGATCCACAGCAATGATGAGATGTGGTTGACGTATTGCGTGGATTTCAGAAGTCAGTGCAGCAATTTGTTCCGGAGATTCATAATTACGGCTGAACAGGATGACACCGCCAACCAATGGATGTTGAAGAATTTCTCTTTCTTTCTCACTGATCGTTACGCCGATCAGATCCACCATCAACGGGCCTAATGTCATGTAATTACCTTATTCGTGAATGAGGACTTTCAAACCGGGTTTGACCAGATCAAACAACGTCAGCAAATCCTGATTGTGCATGCGGATACAACCGTGGGATTTAGCGATGCCCATTGGCTCGCTATCCGGTGTGCCATGTATGTAAATATAGCGACGCATTGTATCAACATTTCCCAGTCGATTCCTGCCAAGTTCCAGTCCGCTTAACCAGATTATGCGCGTTAAAATCCAGTCTTTATCGGGAAATTGTTTCGCCAGCAGTGGTGAAAAAATTTCACCAGTAGGCCGTCTGCCACGAAACACGGTATTAACCGGTTGCCCCTCACCAATACATGCCCTGATTATATGCCAGCCTCTGGGAGTGCATCCTGAACCTTCCTGTTCACCGGGTCCATTTAAAGCCGTTGAAACAGATGCAGAAAACAGCACCTTGTCATCCCTTATTAGCTGGCAACGCTGCTGAGACAGAGAAATGTCGAGAAAAAGATTTGTCATGGTTAGATTTAAATTCAACCTGCTATTGGTCAATGACGTGTCGAACGATACGCCCGCGATACACCAAACCAAGTGTATATCTGTGATGCGGTCAGCAGCAACAAACCCACCATTGCTACCCATAGGAAATAGTCTGCCAGTGATTCACGCGGCATTTTGCGTTCGACTAGTAACGTCTGATAATGCTGTTGATCAATATTCTTCATGGCTGCTGCAAATTCATCGAGCGAACCAGCCTCAAAAGCCTGATAAGGAACCGACAGGCTTTTGAAAAAAGTATGTAAATGTCTTTCCGGTGCTCCCTGCCAGAGCACGCTTTCACCGGGCATTTCGTCAAGCGTCATGCCACTGACGGAACGCAGATAGATCCAATATAAACTGAGATTATTGTCCTGTAATATCTGGCTAATCCGTTGTTCCTGCTCAGCGGATAAAATTTGTCCTCCATCGGAAATCAACAACACAATTCGCGCTCCCCGATAGACTTCTCCATCAAACATTTCACCTGCTTTTTTTAATGCCACAGAGATATCGGTTTTGGTCAATCCGCGGCCTAACCCTCCTGCTTCAATAGTGGCCAGTGTGGTTTCCTTACTGTAGGTTAATGGCAAAATTCCGCTTGCCTGTTCACTGAAAAACACATAGCCAAAACGGTCATCAGGACGACTGGAAACAAACTCGGTCAAATAATAACGGGCAACACTGCGCTTGCTTTCCTTGAAATTCATTTTAGTGGAGAGACGATAGGTGTGACGGCGAGCAAAAGGCTGATCCATACTGCGACTGCGATCCAGCAAAATAATGACTTCTGCTCCCTGACCACTGCGCTGCACCGTATGTTCAGGGATATGTGGTTCTGCAACCGCCATGAGTAATGCAGCAATCACAATCGATGTCATTACACGCAGTGTATAACCCATAACTGTGGAAACAGTATCGTGAGGTAATAATGATTCCCAGACAATTTGCTTTTCAGTATTACGACTTACCCACGGCAGCAGCACCAGTGGCAATAAATAAAGCAGATATGGATGTGACCAACTCATGCTTTACAGACAATCAAACAGGTTAGAGAAGTTTCAATATTGAAATTCCATTTCGCCTGATAAAAAAGGTAAACTCCAGCTTACTCATGCTGTTTGGTGAACAGACTGTAAGGTAAAAATACCAGAAGCAGTAAAATTAAGGCGATTGATGCCAACCAGACAAACAAATCATATTTGACCGGTTGCTGCCGGGTGTCAGAAATTTTCTGCATTTCTTTGATCAGTTTCTGTGGGGATGTTGGTGAAGAAATAAACTCAAAGCCAACCCGTCTTGAGACCGTTTCCATATGAGACTTCTTCTGCGAAGATAAATGTTCTGTCCGCGGACGGTTATTATTGAGCTCGGCCGCATCTCCTCGACTTGATGCGTACACATCTTTATGCATAACCTCGTTGATCTCCCAATATCCCTCTATTTCACCAAACTCATTGGTTTTTGGAATAGGCACCAGATCACTCCCCCCAATACCGACGATCACTCCAGGTACTTCGCCTGGTGTGTCAGTGAATTTGGGAAAAAGTGTTTCATGAACCGGTGGCGCTTCATGACCATCAGTTAAAAATACAACCGTTGGCTGTGGGGTAATTTCTTTAGCCTGACGAATCGCTGTATAGAGCGCTTTGGATACTTCACTGGAACGAGCCCACGCCATCGTTGGATGAAATTGAGACAGCATCTGCATCAGATCATGATAATTGGCACAGACTTCAACGGGCGTCATCAGAATCAGGCTGCGAGCTTCACTGAAAATTGCCAGGCCGGCATGAGAACCACATGGCATACTCAAAATTGACTGACGGGTATATTCCTTGGCCCAGTCCAGTCGAGTAATGGTTTCACTGCCAAAGCTAACATCTTCCACGTTCATACTGTCGGTTATATCAATGACAAATAGACTGTCCATCACCTCTATTTCGCGATCCACCGGAGGTAACCATAGAGCCGCCATAATCATTAACAGACTGATCAGCATGACCAGAGCTGTTAAAAATATACGTTTAGGATAACTCAGCCTCATGGTAAATCAACCTTGAATGCCTTGGTTTCAATACTGCGCTCGCTGTAGATCTCCTGCTTTTTAAAATTACCATCTACTTCAGGATCTTCTGGCACTAAACGCAGTGCTACCTCAAGATTAAAGCGCGCATCCCAGAAATCCGGCTGTTGTTTCAGAGCACTG
The DNA here is from genome assembly GCF_002379485.1 of Methylophaga sp. UBA4204. NCBI lineage: Bacteria > Pseudomonadati > Pseudomonadota > Gammaproteobacteria > Thiotrichales > Piscirickettsiaceae > Methylophaga > Methylophaga sp. UBA4204. Next base: position 9,498 of record NZ_DFTU01000038.1, read on the forward strand.
CGATAATCCTGTTTAGCTAATTCAACCAGTGGAATCATTTGCGGATCATTGCCATCCATTGCTATCGCTTCACGTAAATTGATGTTGCCACGATTGAAATAGGCAGCAGGTAACAACTCTGTTTGCTGGCTGCCAAGAACCAAGGTGTATTGCTCTAAAGCTGCATCGTTCTCGTTTTGTTCAACCAGATAGCTGCCTTGTGCAAAATGTGCCCGAGGATGCTCCGGAATCGTTTCATATTGTTCGGGAGCAATGACAAAAGCTTCAACTCTTTTTTGCTGCCATAACTGCCAACTTGATAACAACATCACACCAATGCTGATAACAAAAATCGACAGCAACACCCAGCGTAATAATTTTAATGTGTTACTCATGTGCTTTTCGAACTCCCCAGTAACTATATAGATGTGAACTTGCCAACGGCAGCATGGCAAGCAACGCTAACCATAAAAACCAGTCTGCCTTGGGTTCGTGCGGCACCAGCTCTTCGACAATCAAGGTCTGATATTGCTGTTCGTCAATTTCATCCATCGCCGCAGCAAACTCTTCCAATGATCCAGCTTCAAATGCCCGATAAGGAATGCCAATACTTTTAAAGAACTCATGAACTTTACGCTCGGGCAGATCGGTATAGAGAATATTGTCATTTTCCGACGGTTCCAGCGTCATGCCTTGTCTGGCTTTGAGATAAATCCAGTAAATACTAAGATTCATCTCCTTGTAACGTTTGGTGATTAATTCCATGGCTTCATCGGTCATTAACTGACCACCATCAGAGACCAGTAAAACAATTCGCGAACCACGATAGGGCTGATCCTCAAACATTAAAGCCGAATTCATTAACGCATCAGCCAGGTTGGTATCGGATAAGCCCTTACCTAAAGAATTTGCTTCAATCGTATTGAGAATAGCTTCTTTACTATAGGTCAGTGGTAACAGATTGATCGAATTCGTACTGAAGAAAACAAAACCAAACCGATCATCGGGACGTTTTTTTACAAACTCAGTCAGATAGGTTCGTGCAACCCGACGTTTGGAATTGTCGCCTGCAACAGAATAATTAGCAGCCTGAGTGGTCACAGCAAACGCATCGTCCATACTACGACTACGATCCAGCAGTAATACAATCTCAGCTCCCTCACCAAACCTCTCCACGGTTCGTTCCGGTATAGCCGGGCTGGCAACAGCGAGCAATAAAGCAGCAATAACCACGGAAGACAACACTTTCAACGTCAGGCTAATGGTTCGGGATAACGGATCGTGTGGTACTAGCGCTGTCCAGGCCACCGTTTTATCCAGATTGTTATTAAACCATGGTAATAACACCATCGGTAATAACAAAAATACAAGGGGGAAAGCCCATTCGAGCCCAAACAGCATCATGCCATTTTCTCCCTCGCCCGGCAGGCACGAGCCAGTTTAATCAAACTGTCAAAATCCGCATTCTGCTGAGGTTCCCGGCTGAAATAGTGTGATGCTGATTGCTGATAAAACCTTGTGATCTCTGGCTGTAAATCAGCTAACCACGGACAGGCATCCCACAATTGCTGAATCTGACTGTAAATCACCACCGTGCCGGCACTGTCATTAAATGCATGATGCATAACGCGTGTGGCAGCATCCACGTCTTTATGTCCAAACCAGCGTAATTTGTTCATTGAAAATACCGCTCTAGCAAACGGCAGACGTTTGCCCGGGCGTAAGCCAATATGCCAGACCAGCCATATAAGTGCCGTAATCAAAGCGACGGCAATGGCATATGTTAGTTGTTTTTGCAGCGAAGCAAAGTCTGCAGGAAGTAAACGCTGATCACCACGTAACGGAATTTCCATCGCATTTTCTTCAGTGGCATTCAAAAAAGATCCGGCAGAAAATTCAGCTGACGGAATATCCAGCAATTCACCCGCATTGGTTCTGAGGGTATAGGTGGGAGTCTGTAATGTGCGTGTTTCAGCAGGTACATTAACCAACTGATACTGCAGCTCAAGCACATTATTATTACTTGATATCTGCTGCAGATTAAGCCAAGGCCCATGTCGTTTGTTCAATTGCGGCAAACTGTCTGCATCAATATCGCTGACACTTACCGGCAGAACAATGCTGGTCGTTACAATATCACCAATCAAAAGGCCCCAACTGCGATCAATGTTAATGATCACATCCTGAGCCATGAGCTGACTACTGAAAATAAAACTGATAATGAGGATCCAACGGCGCATTATGTGCATTCCTATGATTTTTTCATGGCGGAGAAATACTGGGTCAATTGTTGTGGGGTGACCTCTCCAGAGACAAAAAGCGGCTTAACGCGATAGCGCATAAAACAGGCCGTCAATTTCTCAAAATGTTCATCCAATTGCTGCTGCCAACGTTTTTTGATACCCGGCCGAATCCATACGCTATGACGTTTTCCGGTCTCAGAATCCCTGGTTTCAGTCCAACCGGCATGTGAAGGCAGATGATCCACTTCATCATGTTGCCAGACGATAGGTATCACCGTGTAATGTGCCAACTTGCGTAAAGTGCGATCCACCAGGTCAATATCACAGCAAAAGTCTGATGCAATAAACACCATGGCTTTAGGGCTGGTAATCAAATCTGCAGCATCAAATAATCCTGCCGCGCCAGGCTCTGAAGGTGGCGCTGCATGAATGATTTTTTCAGCGGCCAAAGCAGGCATACTGCGCTGTCTGGTTGGCATCACTGAAACATCTTTACGCCACATGGCGTCAAATCCAGCCATGGCAAACCGATCGCCAAAGCCAATAGAGCTGTGAGCAATCATATGGGCCAGACGAGCCACCCGTTCATTACTGACACTTGAAACCGACATCGATCGGCTTAGGTCGGCAAGTAGCCATAAGGTAATAGAAGAGCGTTGCTGATAACGGCGAACCAGCCAGCGTTCCTGATTACCTAAAGCGGAATCGGCAATATTAGTGCGTAAACTGGCACGCACATCCAGACGCCGTGGGTCGGGGTAATCAAACAAGTCGGCAAAACCGGCAAAACGATCACCACTTCCCATTGCAGTTCCGTTGTGTGCACCTGGCACATGTCCGAAAACCTTATCTGGAAAGCGGTAGCTAAATTCCTGAGGTTGAATAGGCTTCATGATGAGGCCTGCTTACGGCGTAGCGATATGGTCGCGTAACGCCTGTACAAACTGCGGCATCAACTGCTCACGACGGCCATCATAGACCGGCGACAGGAATACACGATGGGTCAATGATGGCAGTAATACATAATGAATATCGTCAGGCATGACATGGTCACGCCCTTCCAGCCAGGCACAAACCTTGGCCGCACGAACCATCGCCGACATACCACGAACACTGGCGCCGGCAACGACCAGATCCTCTACGTAGACATCGGGTAAGGTAATACCGAGTTTATGAGGTTCCCAGCTGGCATCCCACAGACGTACGACATAGTTTTCAATTTCCGGAGAAACATAGACGCTATTCTGAATATCCCGATCC
>NZ_DFTU01000027.1:0-3153 GCF_002379485.1 Methylophaga sp. UBA4204
CCTACTGCGACCCAGCCGCTAACGCGAGATGGTAAAAAAGTTGGTCGTAATGATCCATGCCCATGTGGAAGTGGTAAAAAATTCAAGAATTGCCACGGCGCTGTCAAATAATGGCAGTAAATTTATCTGCTCCAATTGCTGCTGAATTAAAGCCTGTAAAAGGTGTTCGCCTTGCCACTACGAGCGCTGGGATTAAAAAGCCAGGGCGTCAGGATGTGGTTTTAATTGAACTGGCATCTGGAAGTCATACCGCAGCGGTTTATACCCGTAATGCATTTTGTGCAGCCCCGGTATTATTAGCCAGAGAGCATCAGCAACAATCATCTACACGCTATTTACTGATCAATTCTGGAAACGCCAATGCTGGAACCGGTGACGCGGGTATGGCGGCAGCAAAAGCATGTTGCCAGGCGGTGGCTCAGCTAGCAGAATGTGATACCCGTGCTGTATTGCCATTTTCCACCGGCGTTATAGGGCAGCCGTTACCTGTTGATAAAATTACCAATGCGTTACCTGAGGCGTTTACCAAACTAGCTGCTGATAACTGGTTTGCTGCAGCACACGCCATCATGACCACCGACACCATTGCCAAAGCGCGTTCAGTTGAACTGTCGTTAAATGGACAGCCAATCACACTGACAGGCATCGCAAAAGGCTCAGGCATGATTCGACCAGATATGGCGACCTTGTTGTCTTATATCGCCACGGATGCCGCTATAAGTGCCTCCACATTACAAAAGATGCTTGACGTTTCGATGGAGCAGTCTTTTAACAGTATTACCGTTGATGGCGATACCTCAACCAATGATGCCTGTGTCTTGATTGCTACTGGTCTGGCAGGTAATTCGATTATTGATGATATTGATAGCAGTGATGCACAACAATTTATTGAGGCCTTAAATAGTTTAAGTCGCTTCCTGGCCCAGGCCATTGTTCGCGATGGTGAAGGCGCAACCAAATTTATCAGCATTGATGTTCAACAGGGTGCTGATGCAGATGAATGTCGGCAGGTCGCCTATACCATTGCTCATTCACCGTTGGTAAAAACTGCATTGTTTGCCTCTGACCCAAACTGGGGGCGAATTCTGGCAGCGGTCGGTCGAAGTGGCTTGCCCAGTCTGGATTTATCGAAAATCGCCATTTACCTGGATAACGTATGTATTGTCGATGGGGGCCAGCCTGCTGCTGACTATACTGAAGAAAAAGGCCAGCAGGTCATGTCACAATCTGAAATAACCATTCGGGTAAAACTGGGTAGAGGCAACGTTGCCAAAACAGTCTGGACCTGTGATTTTTCTTACGATTACGTCAAGATAAACGCAGAATACCGTACCTGATACGGAGCAGGATATGGATATTGGACAGTTCAACACACTTAGCAAGTTTCTCAGGCAAAGTGGTGCACAATACCGGGTGTTTGATATGGGGCGCCGGGTTGGTAAATTAACCCCGGAACAGTTTGTCAGTTTTGATAATTGCCAGCAGCCTTACCCTTATCCTTTCAAACGTCACGCCCAAATAGGCATTATCTTCTGGCATCCGGATGCCCCAGAAAATCACTATGTATGGTTTCTTAAGTTTCCGCTGGATGAGCAGGGATTACTGGTTCCAGATGCCCGTGATGCTTTTCTGATGATGTTATTGGAAAGGCTCGGCGAAGCAATGTTGGCCGCCGCCGATGGTGAAAAAATTCAGGGAGCTCTGCAGGACAGTCCGTTCACCTTTCAGCCACGTCAGGATCGAATGGCCGCATTTAATGCTCACGCTACGCATGCACTGAAACAGCGCCCCTCCAAATATTACGATGCCGCCTATCGTTACTTCACTGGCGATCTCCCTTTGGATAAATGGCCTGGCTTGGCGATGCAGGGATTAGCTGATTTTGCTATTCGTCTGGATACCAATGAAGGTACATTAGGATTGATTAATACATTGCCTAAATTGCCTCAGGAACCATTTCATAATTTATGCGTTTTGCTGGAGCATGCAAGCCCTGCAGCAGGGGTAGTCGAAGTATTGGCACAGCAAGTAGATAATCAGTTACAGGAAAAACAACCCGATACAGCCAAAATCATTTCCTGTTTACGGGCAGCTTCCAATAGTCCTGCTCGTGGTTTAGTGGAGCGTATGGTGACTCAGGTGCTGAAACATCGTTGCAGTCGCGAAATTGAAGTGCTGGCAATAGTAAGTGGTCGAATCTGGTTGGCACTGGCCAAACAGCCAATCTGTGAGCTGTATCTTGAGCAACTTGCTCATAACGATGCTGGCCAGGCCGGTTTCAGCCAGTTATTGGCCGATCTGTTATTTATACCAGGGATGCGAGAGCCGGTTATGCAGGCTTTGCGTAATCCAAAACGTTCGGAAACTCTGGCAAAAGCCGTTGGGGAAATGTTCGGTCAATAGGATCAAATATTCTTTTTTACAATATCAGTTTCAATTCCATCCAGGCTGAATTGATTTTTTTCCCGCCAATATTCTTTAATACCAGTTTCACCTTTGCGTTCAGCCCAGTTATTCAGTAGTTCGCGTTCACCGACAAATTCAAAATAAGGTACAGCCATACCACATGAGGTCTGAACCAGATCGATATCCAGAATAAAAATCTGTCTGGCACCAGGTAATGGATCAAATAAGCCATACAGACTCTGCCACTCAGGATCTTTTTGATGTATTGCACGAGCCTGACCATAGACTCGTAGAATCAATGGCTTTCCTTCAAATGCACAAAACATGATGGTCATTCGAGGGGATTCCTCAATATGCGCAGCTGTTTCATTGCCGCTACCGGTCACGTTCAGCCAGACTAAACGATTACTGTTTAAAACTCTTAACGAGTCCATTCCCTTTGGGGAAACATTAACACGGCTGTCAGCCGTCGCTGTTGCTACAAAAAACAGATGTTGTTGATGAATAAACTGAATCAAACGATCAGATAGCGAATCAAACTGTTGTGCCATTATTGTCTCTGCCCTTGGATTTTTCAGCCAGCATTGAACGCCAGCTGGATTCGGTCATCATTTCCATTGTCGATTCCACCCGATCGACAAAAACTTTTCCGTCCAGATGATCCAGTTCATGTTGAAACAATAGGTAGACAAAGCCCTCATATGCCGTTTCACGATCACGCGGGAACACCATGGCGGCATCATAGAT
>NZ_DFTU01000027.1:3221-4217 GCF_002379485.1 Methylophaga sp. UBA4204
CAGCCATAAAGCCCTCATATGTGGTTTCAACCTGAGTAGCATCACGCAACCAGTAGCGCACTTGTATTTGCTGATAACGTGGTACCAGAGCTCGAAGACCGGGAACACTCAAACAACCTTCCCAGTCTTTTTCTGTATGCGCTGAGTGCCAGACAATTTCGGGATTTATTACACAGGTTGCCGGCATCTCGGGTGCATAGGGATAACGCTCATTAGGATGACTCGACATAATAAAAAAGCGTTGGTTAATACCAACTTGCGTGGCGGCAATCCCCATACCCCCACGCTGTTGAACAAAGGTGATCAGATCATCAATTTTTTGTTGTAATACAGGGTCGTTTATCTCGGATACCGGCTGGGCAATTCGACGTAAATCATCCTGACCTAATTCCAGAATGTTAAAAGATGTGTTCATATTATCGGGGCCTGCAATGGATCCTGAATCCGGAACCAGCCTGCAATGCTGTAACGATCCCGTTTCGAGGGGAGAACTTCATGCGGAAACTGCTCACTTAAAAAAACCACAAATGTGCCCATTTCAGGTTCAACAGATAGAATCAGATTATCATCATTGATGTCATAGATCTGCAATTGGCCACCATCCTGAGTTTGCCAGAATGGGTTTAAATACATCACCGTTGTTAATACACGGTTGGACTGACCTTTAAATGCATCGACATGACGTTTGTAGAAGGCCCCTGAAGGATAATGGGCGTAGTGTGATTCATAATCAAACAAGCCGAGAAACAACCGTTGATTCATTGCCAGCCGGAAATCTGCCATATGGGTGAGATATGCCAGGTCGATGCTATTATCCGGGTCTAGCCAACGGGTTTCATCGGTGCGGATTTTCTCATTTAGCTGATGTTGTCGTTCCCGGCCTATTCCGGCCTGACTTAAGTCATTATGCTCATCCAGACGGGCAACTCTGCGGTATAGATCATGGGTTAAAGCGGGAGGCAATAATTGTGGCAGGATACAATAACCGTGGGTGGC
>NZ_DFTU01000027.1:4348-4526 GCF_002379485.1 Methylophaga sp. UBA4204
GGCAATAATTGTGGCAGGATGCAATAACCGTGGGTGGTCAGGGCATCAGCAATCAGATCAAATACGGCATAATCAACAACAGACTGAGCGTTCAAAGAAGCGATTCTCCAGAAGAGTGAGTAACTTTGTTATGGTTAATTGACATAGCTAAGCCATTGAACGGGCGATAGAATGTAGC
>NZ_DFTU01000036.1:0-16827 GCF_002379485.1 Methylophaga sp. UBA4204
GGGCAGGGCAATGGCGTCGTACCCATTAGCGTATCCGAGGCCGATCCAGTAGTGCGGGTTACCCGCAGAGAAGCCCTGGACGAGCCTTACCGAACGATGATCGGCCACATGCGCCATGAAATTGCACACATGCTTTGGTGGCGACTGAGCCTGCGTGAAGACTTTCTGCAGGCGTTTCGGGTGATGTTTGGTGATGAGCGAGAGGACTACACAGCGGCACTTCAGCGACATTACCAGCAAGGTGCACCACAAGACTGGGAGCTGTTTTACCTGACCAGCTACGCCTCGGCGCATCCTCACGAAGACTGGGCTGAAACGACGGCACATTTGTTACATCTGACAGATATTACCGACAGTTTTGTGGCAACTGGCCTAAGTTCTCCAGAACTGCCTCACCATAGCTGGGATCCCTATTCAGAGCCTGACTCTGTTTTGCTAATCAACGTTGCTACCGCCCTCGCGACACGCGTCAATCACATTAACCGCTCAATGGGGTTATCAGACGTCTATCCCTTTGTTCTATCGGAAACTGGCCGGCGCAAGCTTGCATTCGTACACGACTGGTTGCGACGCGGGGCTCAGGGGCGCTGATCTGCTGCTTTTTTGTCACGAATGGCAGGGATACCACCAAACCCTTTTGTCTTTTTGTGTTATGTTTGAACTGACAGTTAGTGGTCAGTTGTAATGAAGCCGACTAGCTCAATTCTGAAATTAGGAAGCTGATAAAGCCTCCCTATCAATGATTTATTCAATCTCCTCTAAACAATACTGACAAGCTCAGTTCATTTTGTGTGCTTTTTCCAGTAAGGCTTCTCTGAGGAGGCTCAACAGGAGAATGTTCTATGTCGATTACCAGTGAAACTGAATTATCTGAAGAAGTATTATCCTGGCGCGATCCCAATATGGACTCCGTTCGCGGAACAGAAACCCCCAAAGATCCGAACAAAGGCTACATCGCACTGCTTGGCTGGAGTGTCAATGCAATAAAAGCTGCGCAGCAGTTTGACCGCCGCTATATCGTTGTTGCGCCTGAATGGGCTGCAGATTTTTGTACCGCTAACAACATACCTTTCATCTCATGGGATTTTATCCGTCTCAATGATAGGTCCCTGGAAATTGCCGAAAAACTGAAGGCGGAAGGAGTCGATGTAGCTATACCGTTATTCGAGGAAACCGTTGAGTGGTCCGGTGCCATCAATTCTGTTCTGCTGAATAATCCGCGCATGTACGGTCAGTCTATTCTGTTCCGTGACAAGGCGTTGATGAAGCGTCGTGCTCAGCTTGGTGGTATTCGCGTGGGGATTTTCGAAGAAGCGCATGAGAAAGAAGATATTGTTCGCTTTATGAAACGCGTTAATCAGACGCTGCTCAAACTTGATGGTGATCCGGATGATCCGATTCACGTTAAGGCATTCGACAAGGCCGGTTGCCTCGGTCACCGAATGATCCGCACGATAGATGAAATCGATAACATTCCGGCCGAAGAGTACCCGTTGCTGATGGAAAGTCACTTGGATGGCTGGGAGTTTGCGGTTGAGGCCTGGATCCACGATGGCAAAATCCAATTCCTCAACATTTCTGAATATGTCACCTTGGGTTACTCTGTATTTGTACCGGCTACCGCGGAACTTGAAAGCTGGCGGAATGCGATCACCAAACAGATCGAATTGCTGATCAAAACCTTCGACATCCAGTTTGGCCTGATTCACCCTGAGTACTTCGTTACGGCTGATGGCGAAATGTACTTTGGCGAAGTTGCCTATCGTCCGCCCGGCTTTAAAGCTTTTGAGCTGATCGAGAGAGCCTACGGATTCAATGCTTATCAGGCTTCGATGCTGGTATTCGATCCGAAAAGCACCAAACAGGAAGTGGCTGCATTCTTCCCCAAAGAAGTGGTCGATGCCAAGGGGTACGCTGGCTGCTTCGGCGTCTACCCACGCCGTCGTGTGGTCAGCAAGCTGGAAATGCCCAAAGAAACCATTGAGCATCCTTATTTTGAGTCACATGAACTGGTGGCACCGGCAGAAGAAACCGTTCCTGACCGGGCGGCTTTTGGTACGCATTGGGGCCTGATCTTCTTCTTTGGTGATGATCCCATCAAAATGCGCGATTTGCTAAAAGCGCAGGAGGAGTTGGACTTCTACGTCTAATTTCATATGCATAGCGACCTGCCTGCGAGGGTAGGTCGCTATGACTTTTTAGGGTTTGACGGTAAGTTGGGCTCTCCATTACAAAATAGCTGCTTTTCTAAGCAGAGGATAATTGTTTAAACTCAGGATTAACCTATAACAAACTTCACGGACGATATACGGTGCCTGCCACTCAGTAAGCCGTTAGGCCTTTGATGGCAGTCAGATTCGATTAATCTACGCAGATCAAAACTGTGAGGAAGATTATGAATGAATCAACTAATCGTAAGACCGTTTCTCTTTCATCGATCAAATATTTGTTGACGCAGATCCATATGGACCTCCGAGGTTTAATTTGGTGTGCGCTGCTGATATTTTCGTACCTTCCCACCGTTGCTTTTGCTCAAACTCCATGTCCTGGAATTCATGTGAAGATTCTCGATATCAGAAATAGCAAAGGAGCTGTCGCGTGCGCGCTTTTCGAGGCGCCAAATGGTTTCCCTACTGAGTTTCTGCGCTATGCAACCAATATTATGATGATAAAAATTCGGGATACAAAGGCACGTTGTGACTTTTTAGATATTCCGCCTGGAACGTATGCCTTGGCTGTTATTCATGATGAAAATATGGACGGCGAGCTTCGTACTAACTGGCTGGGGGTGCCCAAAGAAGGCTACGGTTTTTCAAACGATGCAAAAGCCTCAATGAGTGCGCCTTCATTTGAGGCTGCCAGTTTTACTTACGATGGCCAAAAACTGGATTTGACGATCAAGTTGAATTATTGAGCGATCGTTGAATAAATTCGACCAGAAAATGGATTGAGTTTAATCCTGTGAAAAACCAAGCTTCAGTAGCTGGTATCTTGATGCAGCCTTTGGCCGAAAACCTCAGGAAAGCAGTCGTTCGTTTCAGCAAACGACTGCTTTTGTTTTAAAACTGCAATGTAGGAGTTACCGGGTAGGTGTCGAATCTATTCGTCATTTCCCCAGAATTTCCACCACCTTCTCCGATGCTCTTCTTGTGATTTCTGGCCCTGCTCCGAACCTTTGCCTTGCTGCTTCGGTTCTTGTTCCATTGTACGTTGCCGATCCATGTCTTCCGGATCGTGTTCCCGCTTGCGTTCACGTGTTTGTTCACCTTCGCCGCCATATTGCTGCATCTGTTCTTGCTGCTTTTTGCCTTTACCGTCACCTTGCCCTTGCCCACCGGCAAAGTTAGTTGTCGAGAAAGCTGTTAAGGTCATCAGGGATAGAATTAAAATTAACTTTTTCATGACTTCATACCTCATAAAGATGGAATATGTATGACAGTTAACTTCCTGTTTACTGGATATTTAGTATATGGCTTGGAAATAAACTTACATTGAGCCAGATCAAAGATACGGTTTACAAAATTCTGTCCTAGGGCTAAAAAAAGTAAAAGGGGCGGAGTCAATTGAAAATTTAAGCAAAAAGCACAGATTATTTATGGATTAAAAGGTTTGTCTCCAGTTGCCACGTGCTTTATTCCATTTTGAGAGCTAGTATGCTCTGGTGTCATAAATTTTTATTTAATACTAGTTTGTTATGAAATTCATTCTGTTCTGTTGATTAACTGTTGTTCCTCATTTTGCTATTAATAGCTCAAAGTGCTTTGTAATCGGAGATTTGGATGGATACAGTCGATAAATTGTTTAATGGCAGCTTTATGCCCCATGGCCATTGTTTGCAATGGCTACCGGATCTCCTGTTCCTTCACGTCAGTGGTGATCTATTAACCTCTATTGCTTATTTTGTTATTCCTATTGCCCTTGTCTATTTAGTTAAAAAAAGAACTGATCTCGCTTTTAACTGGATATTTATTATGTTTGCCGCCTTTATTTTTCTGTGTGGTGTTACCCATCTCACTGGTTTAATAAATATCTGGCAGGGTTTTTATTACATTGAGGGGCTTGCTAAGTTTGCAACAGGTTTAGTCTCTATCCTGACCGCAGTTATGATTTGGCGATTAATACCAAAAGCCTTGGCTATTCCAAGCAATGATGAATTTCGAAATAAAAATGCAGCCTTACAGCAAGCTCAACGAGAGTTATTGGAATCCAACCAGTTACTCGAACGACGAGTGTTAGAACGTACCAAAGAGCTTGAACGCTTAACGACAACGGATCCGCTCACGGGTGTGATGAATCGTCGTGGGCTTATAGACAATTTGACAGCAGAAATTGATCGGGCAGAGCGTTACCATCACCACTTAAGTTTATTAATGGTCGACATGGATCACTTTAAAGACGTGAATGATAAATTTGGTCACCTTTCTGGCGATGCCGTTTTAATAGAAGTGGCCAATATTTTGTCTGATACCTGCAGAACCAGTGACTTTCTGGGCCGCTATGGTGGGGAAGAGTTTCTTTTGTTACTTCCCGAAACCGGTACTGAAGAAGCCAGTCAGCTTGCAGAACGTATCAGGGCCGCCATTGAACAGCATCGTTTTTGCCAGGATGATGGCGTCGATATCTCTCTGACATGCAGTATTGGCGTTACAGAGTTTCGAGTTAACCAAACCCAAACCAGCTTGCTTCAAAGCGTTGATCGCATGTTGTATAGCGCCAAAGAGTCCGGTAGAAACAGAGTAGTGGTAAATGATAACTCAGAAAGTTAACCGATAAATGAGCAGCTCTCTCAATCTGCCCAGACGTTCAATATTATTTCCGTCGGAAATAATATTGAGACGAAAACTGAATATAAATATTAAAAGTTTATTTACTTGATACCACTTATCTTATTGCCACATACTCAGTTCTTATCATGACAATAAAACCTTCAGAAAGAGTACTGAATCGCATTTGCCGCATTGCGCTAGCCTTGTTTTCGTTAGCGTTGGTTTGTAGTACCGCAATTCCTTTAATACATACCGATCAATGGTGGATACGAATATTCGATTTTCCTCGCGTACAAATTTCCGTATTGATGGGTTTGGCTTTAGCCGCCTATGTGGCTCTGAGTTTTTGGCGTCGGATGCGGATATGGGAATATGCGCTTGCTGCGATGGTCGTCCTGTCATTGATCTGGCAGCTTATAGCCATTGCTCCATACACCGCGTTTTATCCCAAGGAAATGTCTGAAAGCCGACAGGATAATGATTCCAATCGGATATCGTTACTGATTTATAACGTGCGTTACGATAATCGTGAAGTGAAAGCGCTGCTGAAACTGATACGTGATAACGATCCCGATATAATTTTATTAAGCGAAACGACCAAATGGTGGTTAGAACAACTGGAGGGTCTGGAAGACGACTATCCTTTTACATTATTCCAGCCGCAAGATAATCATTACGGTATGTTGCTTTTCTCCCGACAAGAGCTGGTGAATCCAGAGATCCGCTTTTTAATTGAGTCAGAAATTCCATCAATTCGCACCCAGGTTCGGCTTCCATCGGGAAAACTTGTAACCCTTTATGGTGTGCATCCACGACCTCCTGGTCTTGATCTTTCTGAAGAAGAGGAGGCTGAAGCGGATGGAGATGAACGCGCAGACTCCGATATGCGGGATGCCGAATTGATGTTGGTTGCCAAAGAGGTTAAAGAGTTAGGAGAGGTTCCGGTCATCGTGGCTGGCGATTTTAATGATGTGGCTTGGTCACATACCACACATCTTTTTCAGCGAACGGGTGGTTTACTCGATCCGCGTGTAGGGCGTGGCTTAATGAATACTTTTGATACCAGAAGTCGCCTGTTACGCTATCCACTGGATCATGCTTTCGCCTCAGAACATTTCCTTCTCGTTGAGCTACGACGTCTTCCCGATATCGGATCTGATCACTTTCCCCTATTTGTTGTGCTCGATTACGATCCTGATGCGTCCATTGAAAACGAAGAGCCCCAGTCTGATGCGGATGATGAACAAGAAGCTGAGGAGGCCATCGATAAAGGCAAGAATAGTGAATGAAAGAGTAGCCTTAAGACGTTCTTGAAAAGTTCAGTAACAGCAGATTTGATAGCTATCGTAGTCAGTCATACCAAAATCTGTGGGGATAGATGATGAAGCATGCAACTGCAATTGTTTTAGGGGCGACAGGCGCTGTGGGTAAGCAGTTAGTCAATCAATTAAGCCGACGAGAAGATGTCGTTAATATCATTTTGATTTCGCGTCGCGAATTAGACATATTGAGAGATTTTCCCGATGCGATTGCTTCAAAAATAAACAATCAGGTTGTGGACTTTGAACAGTTGGAACAACAGGTAACTCCCCTGATTCCGCCAAAATCTGTTGCTTTTATTGCATTGGGAACAACGCAAAAACAGGCGGGTAGTAAGGCGGCCTTTCGTCATATTGATCATGATTTGGTGATCGCGTTTGCACGAGCATGTAAATCTGCTGATGTTTGCAGACTCGGTGTTGTCACTGCACATGGGGCCAATGTGGATTCTGCTAGTTTTTATAATCATGTCAAAGGTGAGGTTGAGCGGGATATTAAATTACTGGGTTTACCTAGTGTGTTTTTTGCCCGTCCTTCACTACTGTTAGGCCGACCGGATGATGGTCGTTTTGCCGAGAAACTGGGTGAAAGTTTGCTCGCCCCCATATCCTCATTTATTCCCAAAGCTGTGCGTCCAATTTCAACAAAATGCGTGGCAGCGGCGATGATTAAAGCAGCCTACGATGCTGAAAATAAAAGCTCGTCTTTTGTGCTGTCGAATGCTGATATGCATCAGCTTCAGATTATTGAGTAATGGTTCGATCCTGCCAAAGATTGACCATTCAAAGGCGATCCTTATTTTAGAAACCCCTTCAATTTCGTGGTTGCTACATTAATAGTCAGAATATATGATCTGTATACGTTTCGTATATTAGGATCTGTTATGGGTATTGTGAAAATAAATGATGATTTGCATGAGGAAATTCGAAAGTCCAGCTCGGTTATGGTTCGTTCGATCAATGCTCAGGCTGAGTATTGGATAAAAATAGGTATGCTGGCCGAGGCCAACCCGAGTATGTCTTTTTCGGAAATTATCAGTGCCCAGATGAAACATGCCGACGTTGAAATAAAGAAAATTGTCGGTGGCTAGGGTAACACTCAAAACCACGGACGAATTGCAGGTGATGCGTGAAGCCGGCAGACTGCTCGCATCCGTTTTCAGCTATCTTGATAAGTATGTAACAGTTGGCATATCCACGATGGATATCAACAATTTGGCTGAACGATATATTGTTGATCAACTGGGTGCCCACCCTGCAAGTAAAGGGCAATATGGTTACCAGTATGTGCTCAATACCTCAGTCAATCATGTGGTTTGTCATGGTGTTCCTGCAGACAATCAGAAACTGAAGTCGGGTGATATCATCAATGTGGATATCACGCTGGAGAAAGGTGGCTATATCGCTGATTCCAGCAAAATGTATCTGATCGGTGAAGTCACACCACTGGCAAAACGTTTAGTCGATAAAACCTACGAAGCGATGTGGCAAGGGATTCGAGCCGTGAAGCCAGGTGCCACTCTGGGCGATATCGGTTACGCGATTCAACATTATGCTGAGAAACATGGGTATTCTGTGGTTCGTGAATACTGTGGTCACGGCATTGGTCGAGAAATGCACGAAGAACCTGCAGTTTTACATTTTGGCCAGCCAAAAAAAGGACTGGTTTTACAGGAAGGAATGACCTTCACCATCGAGCCGATGATCAATCAGGGAAAGGCCAAGGTGAAACAAAAGAAAGATGGATGGACCGTGGTAACCAGTGATAAAAAGTTATCTGCACAATGGGAACACACCATTGCGGTTACTTCGAATGGTTACGAGGTGCTTACGCTCCGGGAAGAGGAATGTAACTGACCTGCAGATCACCTGAACAACTCTCTAAAGGCTATTTAGAATGTTGCACAAATCGCTAATGTCATCCAACAAACATGTAAGTCCGGGCACGTTATTTGTGGTGCTGGCGGCAATGTGTTGGGGACTTGCAGGTGGGATAGGTGGCATCCTCACGGCAGAAGGCTGGAGCTCGTTAGTGGTGTCTTTCTATCGAGGTATTATAGGACTTCTGTTCGTTTTCTTATGGCTGATATTACGTCCGAACAACAGCGGATTGGCAAATTGGCGATTATGGTTTTGGTCGGTTATTGCTGGGGTGGGCGTCGCTGGTAACTTCGCTTTTTATTTCAGGAGTATTGCCGAGGGAAGCGTTGCGGTTGCTGTAACGCTGATGTATTGCGCACCTGTGTTCGTTTTTCTAATTTCTTTTGCATTCAAACTTGAAAGAGCTTCTTTATTTAAATGGTGCGCCATGGCAATGGTCATTATGGGGGTGATGTTACTAACGGGGCTATATGATATTGATACCGATGATGTCACACCTGTCGCCGCTGGAGCCGGCCTGCTCTCCGGCCTTTCCTATGCGATATTCATTTTTGGTTTCAAATATGCAGTTCCACACGGTAGCCCGCAGGCGATTCTGTTTATAGCCTTTGGGGTTCTGGTCAGTATACTAATCGGGTTTGTAGATATTGAACAGACAGTGTCAGTATTGAGCTCACCAAATTGGTTTCTGTTTGTGCTGTTGGGAGTGCTTGGCGCAGGGATCTCATTCATTCTCTATATCGTCGGACTGAAATACACCGCGCCAACATTGGTCGCTATTGTGGCTATGGTCGAACCGGTAACAGCATCTCTATTCGGGATAGTGGTTTTAGATGAAAACTTATCGGCACTACAGTTTTTCGGTATGGGACTGATAATTGTGACTGTTACAGTACTGAGCAGATATACAAGCTCGCAGAATGAGCCATCTGAAACAGGCGATCAGCCAACTTAATTTAAACTCACATTTACGTTAAAACAGAAAAGAGAAGACGGGTTTCTTAAGGACATTGAATTTGCCCGGGCCTTTGAAATTAGCGGTGATAACGGCAGGCCGTTACCAGCATCGTCGTCAGGACATCTCTACTTTCCATGCTTCACCTCCGGTTGGGGAATGGTTTGCTCGCTGGAATTTAATAGGGATATTAGTTGTGCATTGGGGCGTTCTGAATGAGAGAAACTAGCTATCCCACAAACGTTAAAGGGATAGATTGTTGTAATCTGAAGTTAACACTACACGTCTTTTGGGTGAGGAATGAATCGACGGCTTGGCAAAAAAGCGATTATTTGGCTGGTCCTATTGTGTATTGCTGTAGCTAGCATTGGTTGGTATTTAGCTTTATCCAATCAAACCTTGTGCGGTGCCAGCACTGAAGACGCTATGGTGATGCTTTCCATTGGTTTGGGGCTGGGGTGTGTGCCGTTTATTCCCGGTACAGCAGGTGCTCTTGGGGGCGTTATACTCAGTTTATTGATTAGTCGACTTAGCACCATAAAACAGTTGGTGGTCATCGCTTTGCTGATTCTTGTCGCTATTCCAATAAGTGAACATGGTGAAAGATTTTTTGCTAGCAAAGATGCTTCAGTTATCGTAGCGGATGAACTGCTTACCTTTCCACTGGCAACTATTGGTCTTCCCGTTCATCAACATCCAGTAATGCTGGCCGGTATTTTTATGACTAACCGCATTGTTGACTGGACCAAGCCACCACCGGCTCGGGCGGCTGAATCCATACCTGGAGGCGTGGGGATAGTGCTTGATGATGTGGTGGCAAGCTTGTGGACATTGCTTATATTCACTATTGGTTGGCGGTGGTATCGTCGACAATAAAAGACGGTTTTAGTAAGGTTGAAAATAAAAACAGCCTATTTATTAAATTGTTTTTATATAATCAGAAAACAACATAAACATTAAAACGTTTAGCTTTACGCTATAAGGAAATTCAAAAGTGTTGAAGAATCGCTCTAATTATTCGCTTGCCGCTGTTGGCCTTATGGTGGCCTTAGGTACAATTACTGCCGCACATGCTCAGCCACAGGACTATGATTGGTCTGGAACATATATAGGTGTAAGTCTTGGGGCGGCTCATAGTCGTGCCTCATTTGATGCTTCAACTTCTGATGGTTTTCCGGGGTCTTATTTTACGACGCCCGATCCTGAGCAAATTGCCGAAGCGGCTGATAAAAGTGCTTCGCAATCCGAGCTAAGTGCGGGTTTGTTCGGGGGCTATGGTCAGCAATTTGATCGTTTATATCTCGGGGTGGAGGCTGGCGTGAACAGTTTAAGCTTTGATGACTCCTCTTCATCAGGCGGCATTTATGAGTCGGCTCCAATAGCGACCTATAACAATAAAATCTCCGTGAAGGCTGACTGGCAAGCATCACTTCGTGCTCGTGTAGGTTGGGCCGAGAAACGCTGGCTTGCCTACCTTACCGGTGGTGTAGCAGCGACTAAAATCAGAATGGATGCAACATTTTCTGATGACTTGTCCGGGACAGGCGCTTTTGGTCGTGATTCAGATAATGAAACCAAACTAGGATGGGTTATCGGTCTGGGTGGGGAATATGCTCTTAGCGAAAGTTGGACAATTCGAGGAGAGTATCTCTACGCGGATTATGGAAAAGCTGATACAACAGCATTGGTCACCAATCCAGCTTTTCCGACGCTTGCGAATGACTTGAAAAGCTCTGTCGAACTTAAAACCCAGATTCTTTCAGTGGGTGTTTCTTATCGTTTCTAATGGTTTGGTAGCTCAGCCTTTGACAGCATAGAATGCCTTGAGGACTCTTTAACAAGCGCTAAGCCCATTATTTCGGTTAGTTATTTACAGGAATGCGTCGGATTCAAACTGTAAATATCGGATGCTATGGCACAAAATGTGAGAAACTCCTTTTATTGCCCGAAGTAAATTGTTGGCATCTTCCTCCCTATTTTCCTACCCGAACGTGAGCCCAAATATGCAGATGAATAATGCGATTAGCTGATTTTATCCGAGCAGAAATAGAGCCGATTCTGCAGGATTGGGAAGCGTTTGCCAAAACACTGCTGAGTGGCAAACATATGAGCAAATCTGGGCTGCGTGATCATGCCAGAGATATGCTGTTGGCGATTGCAGACGATCTTGATACCCCACAGAGCGAAACAGAACAGACTGCCAAATCGAAAGGGCATGAACCTGAAGATGAAGGAGAATCTTGGGCAGAAGTGCATGGTGGTGACCGCCATATCAGCGGTTTCAGCGTGATGGAGACGGTTTCAGAGTTCAGGGCGCTTCGGGCCAGTGTGGTTTCACAGTGGACTAAAGCATATAAAACTACTCAAAACCATGATCTCGAAGATCTCACCCGGTTTCATGAAGCGATTGACCAGGCCGTTGCTGAGTCCCTCGAACATTATGCTACTGCAAAAGAGATGGAAACCCGATTATTTGGTGCCATTCTGTTAGCATCGCCTGATCCGATTTATGTGCTCGATCTCGGAGGCAAATTTATCTATGCAAACAAAGCCACCGCGGATCTTTTCGCGTTGGCACCAAAGGAGATCATTGGCAAATCTACTTTTGATCTTGGGTTTCCGTTTGCATCTGATTTTCAGCACAATTTGGAAAAGGTGATAGCGGATCAGTCAACCTATCGTGGAAAGTTTGTGCATAGGTTTAGCTCTGGTCATGGTGAAAGATTTGAGTATCTTCTGGCACCCGTACTGGATGAACAACAAAATACTGAAGCCACTGTATGCATTGCCCGGGATATCACCGAACAAGCGCTGGCTGAAGAAAAAATATGGCACAACGCTCATCATGACTTACTAACCGGGTTGCCCAATCGACGTCTTTTTCTGGATCGTCTGGAACAAGAGGTCAAACATGCAAAGCGTAGCAAAATTCCCTTAGCTGTACTGTTTATGGATCTTGATGGCTTTAAAGAGGTAAACGACACACTTGGTCACGAAGCGGGAGACCGCGTATTAGAGCTTGTTGCAGAGCGGCTGATTAAATGTGTCCGAGAGGAAGATACCGTGGCCCGGCTGGGTGGAGATGAATTTACCGTCATTCTCACCGGTGCTCAGCAGCAAAAAGATATTGAGCTGGTGGCGCAATCGATAATTGACGCGATTGCTGTGCCGTTTAGTCTTGTGCAAATGCCCGTTCAGATTTCTGCCAGCATAGGGATCTCAACATTTACTGATACGACGATTTCTTCGATTGCTATGCTGGAAGCCGCCGACCATGCCATGTATAAAGCCAAAAAATCCGGTTCAAACCGTATTTATTTTCACGAATAATTAGATTAAACAGACATATAATTGGACTAGATTTGTTGAGCTTATATGGCGACCACTGCTGATTTTGTATGAGTAAAAAACGCAAGAAAATAAAAAATGAATCGATAGTCGATAGCGATAATGTCTTGCTAAAACCAGCGGGAAAGGTGCTGGCAGAGCTGATTCTGGAAAAAGAAGCGGCGTTTCTTGCTTCCTGGATGCATTTTAAAACGGCAGAAAATGATCTGGATGCATTACATAATATGCGTGTTGATCTGCGACGATTACGGGTGTGGGTAAAACTGACACGCGATGAAGTTAAAACCAATCAAAAAGCTAATAAACAGCTCAAGGCCCTGGCAAAGGCGAGTAACCCCTTACGAGATCATGAAGTGATGCTTAGTTGGTTAGCTTTGGCAAAAAATCAGATTGGAGGGGTGTCCGCCCTCGATAACCTGATTGAATATGGCAAACAGGCTTATAAACAACAGTCAACGCAACTGATTTTTTCTACTAAGCAGTCACTTGCACCACAACCCAAACAAAAAATCAGTGTCGGTTTAGAGCAATGGCTTGAAAAAACCGTGGAGCAGCGTATTAAGTTGATTGATCAACTTTTACATACGGGGATGGGGGACGCTCACCTCGCGCGAATTGAAATCAAATATTTACGCTATCTGCTCGAACCCTTCAGTAGTAGCGTTAAAAACTCAAAAGAGCTGGTAAGCTGGTGCAAAGAGGTACAAGAAATATTGGGTGATTTTCACGATTTGCAGGTTTTTCGAAGCCACCTGCCGGATTTTGCTCGATGGGTCATCGACCATGAGTTGGTAGAAGTTACTTTATCATCTGGAAAACAGAGCAGAGCTATTACAAAGGTTTTTGCGAATGCTCGCGAATCAATAATTGCTCTATCCGGCTGGCAGGATCAGGAACTCTCTCGTCAATGGTTTAAATGGCTGGACCGGCGGGATAATTATCTACTTCTGCTACAAACGCTTCGAAAAAATCAAAATTCAACCCACTTGGTTTGAGCTTTAAAAATGTGTCCAATAAAGTTTTTACTGTAACCCATCAAGTGTAGCCTGGATCTGAGTTCAGGCAATTTCCGATAAAAATAGTAATTCACTTGATTATCAAAATAGATTTGCTAGGAGAAAACCATGGATCCCTTACCTGAAAATAGCGGCAGTTGCCTTTGCGGTTCTGTAAAAATCAGTGCAAAACCAAAAAGTAATCATGTTGGGGCCTGTCATTGTGATATGTGTCGGAAGTGGGGTGGCGGACCATTTTTAGTGGTTGAATGTGAAGACGATGTGCATTTTGAAAGTGACAGGGATATCGGTGTTTACAGTTCATCCGATTGGGCCGAGCGGGGCTTTTGTCAGCAATGTGGCACACACCTGTTTTACCGCTTCAAGCAAGGTGGTTTTTATGCCATTCCAGTAGGATTGTTTGATGAAAAGGAAAAATGGCAATTGGCTGAACAAGTTTTTATTGATAATAAACCCAGTTATTACTCGTTTGCCGAAAAGACCAGAAACTTCACCGAAGCAGAGATTATTGCTCAATTCAGTGACAAGTGACTGAGCAATAAATCCTCTGCTTTTAAGAAATAACCATTTGTTCTGACGTTTGTAAAATGCACGTCCAGCTTTTCCACAGACATTGCATTTTGCTTTAGGAATACTATATTTCGTCTACAGCTTCGACACACTCCGGTAAGGTTTGTCCACCATCCACTACCATTTGCTGGCCAGTGATATAGGCCGCTTCATCTGAAGCAAAAAACAATGCAGCATTGGCGATATCTTCTACGGCACCGAGTCGTTTTAATGGAATCGCTGCAGCCATGCTGTTGAGATAATCTTCTCCCAGACTGGCTAAACCTTCAGTAACAATATTGCCGGGCATAACGGCATTAATGGTGGTGTTGTAACGGGCCAGTTCCATTGCTGCAGTTTTCATAAAGCCTAGTTGACCCGCTTTGGTCGCGCCATAATGTGCCCAACCCGGGTAACCGGTAATGGGGCCTGTTATCGATGAGGTGACCACAACGCGACCTTTACCCAGTTTTTCAAAGTGTGAGATACAGGCTTTGACACACAGAAAGGTGCTTTTCAGATTGGTCGACATGATGTCATCCCACTCTTCGGGGGAGAGGTCGACAATTTTCTTTTGCGGGAAGGTGCCGGCATTGGCGCAGAGAATATCGACAAGTCCAAACGTGTTTGCTGTGTGTTCAACCAGTGCCTGAACCTGATCCCAGTTTGAGACATCACATAAATAATATTCAGCGCTGCCACCCGCAGCTTTGATTTCTTCGACGGCCTCTTTTGCTGCGCTCTCGCCACGGGCGGCAATCATCACGTTGGCTCCCTGCTTAGCAAATACACTGGCAATCCCTTTACCAATCCCTTTTGAGCCACCAGTAACAATAACCGTCTTGTCTTGAATGGATGTGAGCATGTAATACCTCCAGAAGTTGATTGAATCAATTAAAGGTATTTTTAGCATAAATCTTTTTCTTTGCAACAAAAATATTGCAAGTCGGACATTTTGGCGTTATAAATAATTTCACCACTGTTTATCTGGGTTTGAGTTATGACCGGTTTATATAACAACGATTATCTGCAGCAATTGTCTGGGGAGGTCGAAAAATTACTGGGGCATTGGAATATCAATGAAACTGCTAATATCTCGCTGCTGACGGTTTCTGAAAATGCCACCTTTATGGTGACCGATGAAAAAAACAATCAACGTTTTATTATTCGTGTACATCGCCCTGAATATCATTCCAAAAATGAAATTCTTTCCGAATTACGCTGGATTCAATCGCTACGCGAGCAAGCATTGCTTAATACCCCAGAACCGTTAACCCGTCGTGATGGTTCAATGGTGGCTTCATTCAGTGATGATGGAGTGGAACGTTATGTGGTGGCTTTCGAGTTTATGCCCGGTACACAGCCGAATGAAGATGAATCACTGATCGAGGGTTTCGAGATATTGGGGGCAACCTCGGCCAGATTGCATCAACATGCAAGACAATGGTCTTTACCGGAAGGTTTTACCCGTAAAAAATGGAATTTTGACAGTGCTTTTGGTGCAAATCCTTTATGGGGAGACTGGCGTGATGCACCGGGGCTAAACAAAGAAGGGCAAGCGGTATTAGAACAGTTATGCGAAGTGCTGGAAGCAAAATTACAGCACTATGGTGAAAGCCCGGATCGCTTTGGTCTGGTGCACGCCGATCTACGATTAGCGAATTTGCTGGTCGATGATAAACAGCTAAGTGTGATTGATTTTGATGATTGCGGGTTTAGCTGGTTTATTTATGATTATGCTTCAGCCGTTTCTTTTCTGGAAACCTCACCTTTATTGCCAGAGTTGGAACGTGCCTGGGTACGTGGTTATAAATCGATAGCGCCGTTATCTGCCGAAGATGAAGCGATGATTTCAACCTTTGTGATGTTTCGGAGATTGTTGCTGACCGCCTGGGTGGCAAGTCACCCTGAAACAGAAACAGCTGCTGAAGCCGGTTATGAACAATTCACCTTCGGCACCATTGAACTGGCAAAAAAATATCTGCAGCAACAGACTGAAGATCGTAATGGATTAACTGAAAAACGTATTCTGGATATGAATGCCTTTGAAGCCAATCAGGGCAAACATCAGCAAAATGTGACGCGGCGTTTGAATAATCTGGGTGCGGCATCGGTGTTGTTTTACCAGGAGCCTATTGAAATGGTTTCGGCTCAGGGAGCCTGGATGCAGGCTTCTGATGGCAAAAATTACCTCGATTTTTACAATAATGTGCCATGTCTGGGTCATTGTCATCCCAGGGTGGTTGAGGCGGTCTCAAAGCAAATTGCTACGCTAAATGTGCATACCCGCTACCTGATTTCGGTAGTGGATGATTATCTTGAATCGTTAAAGGCCACTTTGCCTGACTCTATTACCAATATTGTAATGACCTGCTCGGGCAGTGAGGCCAATGATCTGGCGATGCGTCTGGCAAAACAGGCTTCAGGTGGTGAAGGTTTTATTGTCACTGAAGATGCCTATCACGGTAATACCAGTTTGGTCACCGAGGTGTCACCGTCAATTATCAAACAGGGTAAGTTGCCGGATCATGTTGTGGCAATACCGGCCCCATCTGTTGAGGTATATGGTGACGATATTGAAGCCGGCTTTGCTGCAAAAGTCACTGAATCCATTGAGCTTTTATGGGAACGAGGATATAGAGTCGCGGCTTTATTAGTCGATACCATTTTTTCATCAGACGGTATCTATACCGAGCCCAGAGGTTTTTTAAAAAAAGCTGTGGATGTGGTGCATAACGCTGGTGGCGTATTTATCGCCGATGAAGTGCAGCCTGGCTTTGCCAGATTAGGTGAGACCTTCTGGGGCTTTGAATTCCACGGGGTAACACCGGATATTGTGACGATGGGAAAGCCGATGGGTAATGGTTTTCCAATGGCGGCGGTTGCCACTAGATCAGAATATCTTGATTGTTTTTGTGCTGATGTCGGTTACTTTAATACCTTTGGGGGGAATCCGGTTGCCGCTGCTGCCGGACAGGCTGTTCTCGATACAA